>JACCRH010000398.1 GCA_013813675.1 Gemmatimonadales bacterium | reverse complement strand
TGAGCGGCACCCAACCGGCCGACCACCGCCTTCATCGCTTCAAGTGGTTGTTTCGCGACGACAAGTCGAGTGCGGGAGGGCGGGGCAGCGCCCGGATCGCGCCGCCCGACTCCATGCGGTTCGACGTCGCCGGCCCGTTCGGGTCGGGCGCCGCGTCCGCCGCGGTGGTGGGGGAACAGCCGCTCTGGGCCGAGCCGCCCGCCGCGATCTCGAAGCTGGTGCCGAACTACCCGCTGATGTGGGGAATGTTCGGCGTCGCCCGGCTCCCGGAGGGCGAGGCAGAGGTTCGCGGTCTGGCCGACGGCGACCTCACCGCGTGGCGCTACGTCGAGGCGGGCGACACGATCGAGTATGCCCGCACTCAGGGGCGCCCGACCCGGATGGTCACCGTGGTTCGCCGGGCCGGCGAGCTGTTGGGCAGAGCCGAAGCGACCCTCGATTCGGCCGGCGCTCCGCTGACGGCGCGGCTCACCGTGCCCAGTGCTCCGGCCCGGCTCGATCTCACATTCCTCTCCACTTCGCAGGCCGACTTTGCGCCTGACATCTGGGTTCTTCGCAAGCCTTAGCGCCCTGGCCCTCGGCGGCTGCCTCTATGGATTCGCCGGGGGAGGCTTGCCGCCGAACATCAAGACGGTGGCGGTCCTGCCCTTCGACAATCAGACTCCGGAGCCCACTCTCACCCAGGAGATCGCCGTCGCCGTACGGGAGGCGGTCGAGGGCCGGCTGGGACTGCGCCAGGCAAGCGAGCGCCAGGCCGACGCGGTGGTCCGCGGCACGATTACCCGGTACGAGCCGGATCTTCCGGTAGCGTACACCGGAGACGATCAGGGGAGTGGGCAGGTGACCGTGACCCGCCGGCTGGTGCAGATCATCGTCTCGGTGGAAATTCTGGATCAGGCGGGGGACAAACCGCTCTGGCAGCGCAGCGGCCTGCTGCTGAAGGGCGACTACGATCCCGGCCAGGAGTTGGAGGGAAGACGCAAGGCGTTGGATGAGCTGGTGACCAATATCGTGGAGGGTGCCCAGTCCCAATGGTAGCTCCCGAGAGGAGCCGTCGCGGTGGCAGCACCCTGGGGTGTCTCTTCTCCCTCGGCCTCTTCGTCGCGGCGCTGTACTATGGCGTGCACATCGGCGAGGTGTACCTTCGGTACTACCGATTGCTCGACGCGATGCGCTTTCAGGCGCTGATGGCGCCGACGATCAAGGACGACGCGGTGATCGACCGCAGGCTGGTCGCCGCGGCCGATTCCATCCTCGGGCAGACCCCCCGCTTCCGGATCGATCGCGGCTCCAGACGGATCACCATCCAGACTGAGTACAGCGATCGTGTCGAGCTCCCGTTCTTCAAGCACACCTTCCTGCTGCACCCCCGCGCCGAAGCGGGGCTTTAGGGCCGCCGTGGCAGTCGCCGCGGTACCGCTCCTCGCCGCCGCGGAAGGGGTGGACGTCGCCCGATTCTTCCTGGTGCTGGCGGCGATACTTCTCACGGCCAAGATTGCCGGCGAGCTGGCCGAGCGGGTGGGACAGCCATCGGTGCTGGGCGAGCTCCTCGCCGGTGTCGTGCTCGGCGGCAGCGTGCTCGGCGTGATCCCGGTGGGTGGGGTGGAGGCCGAGCTGATCCACGTCCTCGCCGAGTTGGGCGTCCTGCTGCTCCTGTTCGAGATCGGGCTGGAGACCGATCTCCGGGAGATGTTCCGGGTCGGCCCGGCCGCTCTCGCGGTGGCGATGGTCGGCATCGCCCTCCCCTTCGCCTTCGGCTATCTCTTCTGGCGCTACGCTCCCTACGCCTCCTCGGGCGGCGGCGACCCGGCGACCGCCGCGGTCTTCATCGGCGCCACCCTCACCGCGACATCGGTCGGGATCACCGCCCGGGTCCTGTCCGACCTTGGGCGGATGAACACGCCGGAAGCCCGCATCATCATCGGCGCCGCGGTGATCGACGACGTGCTGGGGCTGGTGATCCTGAGCGTGGTCGCGGGGGTGGCGGCCGGCGCCGCCGTGAGTGTGCTCGGCATCCTGCGCACCCTCGTCATCGCGGTGGGATTTCTGGTCGCGGCGGTGGTGCTGGGCCGATATCTGGCTCCTCGGCTGTTCGACCTCATCGTGCGGATGCGGGCCCGGCAGGTGTTGGTCGTCGCCTCGATTGCGTTCGCGCTTGGACTCGCGGCGCTGGCCGGCCTGGCCGGCTCGGCGCTCATCATCGGGGCCTTCGCGGCGGGGCTGGTGCTCTCCGGCACCAACCAGTTCGACACCATCGAGCAGGAGGTGCGGCCGGTCGCCTCCATCTTCGCTCCGATTTTCTTCGTGAGTGTCGGATCGTCGGTCGACCTCGCCCTGTTGAACCCCTTCGCATCGGAGGCGCGAGGCACCCTGATGACGGCGGCGGCTCTCACCCTCCTCGCGGTGGTCGGGAAGGTCGCCGCCGGATGGGCCGCGCCCTGGGCCAACTTCCGGCGGCTGGCCGTCGGCGTGGGGATGGTGCCGCGAGGAGAGGTGGGCCTCATCTTCGCCGACATCGGCCGCCGATCCGGCATCCTGGGCGACGAGGTGTTCGGCGCGGTGCTCCTAATGGTGATGCTGACCAC
>JACCRH010000392.1 GCA_013813675.1 Gemmatimonadales bacterium | reverse complement strand
AGGCTGGCCCCGCTGATCCCGCCGCCCGCCGAGTCGCCGGCGATCACCCCCGTCACGAAATACTTGGACTTGAGCGCCGTCCACCGGAATGGGCCGCTGAGCGCCCGGCGCTCACCCGGCTCCAGGCCCTCCAGATTGGTCCGCTCGGTGTCGTCCCGCTTGGTGACCACCGCCAGGTCCCGGTGGTTCTCCTCGATGTTGGCCTCGGTGTTGGCGATGGTCGGCCCCATGCCCACCAGCAGCGCGCCGCCGTTGGGCCCGATGTCGGAGGCGCGGCCGGACACCCGCAGCCGGTAGTCGTCGGGCTCGAACCTGTAGACCAGATCCAGCGTTACACCGTTCTTCTCGGCGCTCAGCCGGAGCGGCGTCTCGCCGCTCACCGTGAGGCTCTCGGCCAAAGGTGTGAAGGTCGCGTCTCGGAAATCGACCGTGTCTCGTCCCCGCACCACGACCAGGCCGAGCAGGTCGCCACCCTCGGGGAGGATCTGGGCCCGTTGCTGCTCCTCGCCCGGCGCCATCGAGGCGTAGCGGCGGAGCTCCGCCTGGACCAGGCGAGCGCCTCGGGTACTGATGCCGTAGGTGTACAGGGGGGAGGTGACCCTGACCGTGTCCTGGCGGGCCGGTGCGTTCGGCGTCGGAGCCGCGCGCGCCGAGTCGGTGGCCGCCGGACGCACGCTGTCGGGCGCCACCGTGGGGCGATCGGCGGCGGCAGGCGCGGGCACCGTGTCCGGTGTCGTGACGGAGAGGCTGTCGGCCTTGCCGCCTGCTCGGTTGGCCGGCTGCTTCAGGAACAGCGCTGGTGCGACGGCGATCACCATCATCAGGAGGATCGCCCAGACGGTACGACGGTCCATGGACTCAGGTCACGAGGTCAGGGGACGGGATCGTACCCGCCCGGATGAAACGGATGGCAGCGGGCCAGCCGCCGCGCGGCCAGCCAACCTCCCCGCAGCGCGCCATGACGGGTCACCGCCTCGAGCGCGTACTGGGAGCACGAAGGATAAAAGCGGCAACTCGGCGGAAGGAATGGTGAGATCGCCACCTGGTAGCCGCGGATCAGCGCGGCGAGAATCACCCGGCCTCCAACACCGCCCTGCGCCAGGCGAGGAGATCCTCCCTCAGGGCGGTGAACTTGGCCGCGTAGGCCTCGCGGCGGGCGCGGATCACCAGGTCCCACGCCGGCTGCTGCTGTTGCAGCTCGCGCCGCCAGATCTCGCGGATCCTCCGGCGCAGACGATTGCGGGCCACCGCGGATGACTGGTATCGGGGAACGATCAGTCCCATCCGCGGATGGCCCGTCAGGTTGTCCGTCCAGATCATCTCCAGATGACCGAAGCGGCGGCGGCGGCCCTGCGTGAGGCAGCGGCGAATGTCGGCGGCGCGCGCGAGCCGATGGGCCCGCGGCAGGCGCGCCGCAGTCGTCAGGAGCCTCCGTGCTTCGACGGCAGCGACACGGTGAGCTGTTTCCGTCCCTTCTTCCGCCGGCGGGACAGCACCGCGCGACCCCACCGCGTTGCCATCCGGGCGCGGAATCCATGCTTGTTGACCCGGCGCTTGTTGCGCGGACGATAGGATGGCTTCATCGTGCGGGACCCCTCCAAAGTGAGCCGGGGAAACTAGTTGGAGTCGAGAGTCGGGTCAAGCCGGGCGGCGCAGTTGACACCTCGGCGACGTGTCGCGACAGGTGGCGCGAAGCCATCCCGGAGGTGACGGAACCATCGCTGTCAAGACTGCGCGCGAGGCCGATTCTGCTGCATTGACTTTTCCACAACCGACCCGTAACATCTCCTGCCCTTGAAAAATCCCCCACCGTTTTCGAGTACCGATGCAGCTGTCCGCAAAAGATGCATGGAAGCGAATCCTCGATGAGGCGCACCGCGAACTTCCCGATCACACGATCCGGACCTGGCTCGAGCCCACAGAGGCGATCGCCCTCGATGAAGGACGGTTAATCGTCGGAGCACCCGATCAATTCGCGGTGGAGTGGAACGAGACCAAGCACGCTGCGTTGCTGTCGAAGTTGGCTGAGCCGGTGGTCGGCCAGCCGACGTCCATCGTGTTCCGGGTTCACGAGGATCGCCAGAAGCGTCCCCAGATGGACTTTTTCGTCGCGCCTCCCACTCCAGGCGCCGGCCGCCCGGCCGGCGAAGTCACCGACGGCCGCACCGCCGCGGGAAATCCGAGCAGCCAGGCGCTCAATGAGCGCTACTCCTTCGACTCCTTTGTCATCGGCAAGTCGAACGAGCTGGCCGCCGCCGCGGCCCACGCGGCGGCCGAGTCCCCCGGCAAGACCTACAACCCCCTCTTCATCTACGGCGCCACCGGCCTGGGCAAGACCCACCTGATGCAGGCGATCGCCCACGGGGTGATTCTGCGCCAGCCCGAGACCCGGGTGCTCTACGTCGGCGCCGAGCAGTTCATCAACGAGGTCATCGAAAGCATCCACAGCCGCACCATGCCGGAGTTCCGGCGCCGCTACCGGATGGACGTGGATCTCTTCCTGGTGGACGACGTGCATTTCCTCGAAGGCAAGGAGATGACCCAGGAGGAGTTCTTCCACACCTTCAACGCCCTCTACGAGGGCAACAAGCAGATCGTCCTCACCTCCGACCGGCCCCCCAAGGAGATCCCCGGGCTCGAGGCCCGGCTGGTGAGCCGCTTCGAGTGGGGCATGGTGGCCGACATCGGCCAGCCCGATCTGGAGCACCGGATCGCCATTCTCCGGAAGAAGCAGGAGCAGGACCACCTGGAGATGACCATCCCGGACGACGTGCTCCGCTTCATCGCCGAGCATGTCCGGTCCAACGTCCGCGAGCTCGAAGGCTGCATCATCAAGCTGTTGCTGTACGCCTCCTTGAAGCACAAAGAGGTGTCGATCGAGCTGGCCCGGGAAGCGCTCTCCGACCGGATCCGGCCGGGTGAGGACGGGCCCGCGCCGCGTGCGCGGCCCTCGATCAACAAGGTCCAGGAGGTCGTGGCCCGCCGCTGGGGCGTCACACCCGAGGGTCTCAGGTCCAAGGCGCGAATCAAGACGCTCACCGTGCCGCGCCAGATCGCGATGTATCTCGCGCGGGAGATGTTGGAGATGCAGCTTGTGGAGATCGGACAGGCGTTCGGCGGCCGCGATCACTCGACCGTCATCCACAGCGTGGACAAAGTGAGCCGGCAGATGACCCGCGATCGCAGCTTCCGCGAGCGCGTGGAGCATGCGCGGCAGGAGTTGTCCGCAGAATAATCCCCGGGCGAGCGAGGAAGCTGTGGGAATTCTTGAACGCGGTGAAGAACCCGGGGTGCTCGTCCCCAACCGACACAGAGTGTCGACACGGTCACGGAGGGGTAACCGTACATCGCGGGTGGCGTTGCGGCAGCAGCCCACATTTCCAGACCCTCTACTACTACTGCTAGTTTATATAAATAGAGAGTAGTAGTGCTTATAGCCTCTGAAGGAGCGGCATGAAGCTCACCATTACGCGGGAGCAGTTGCAGGAAGGCCTCGTGGCGGTGGCGGCCAGTGTGCCGGCCAAGACCACGCTGCCCATCCTGTCGAATATCCTCCTCGAGGCCACCAAGGATGGCATCCGGCTCTCCGGCACCGACCTCGACATCTCGGTCAGCACCACGGTCGCGGCGCAAGTGGAGCAGGAGGGCGCGATCACCCTGCCCGCACGGAAGCTGGTCGAGATCGTGCGCGAGCTGCCGAGTGCCGCGATTCGGATCACTGGAGCGGGGGAACAGCGGGTGACCATCGAGTGCGGCCGCTCCAGATTCCGCCTGCTCGGTCTGCCGCGGGAGGAGTTTCCCGCCTTTCCGGCGGTCAAGTTCGACGGCGGATGGCGGGCCCCGGCGAAGGATCTGCAGAAACTCATCGCCCACGTCGCCTTCGCCGCGAGCACGGAGGAGAGCCGGCCGATTCTGAACGGTGTCCTCTGGGAGCTCCGGCCGGAGCGGATGCGGATGGTGGCCACCAACGGCCACCGGCTGGCGCGAATGGACGTGCCCACTCCCTCGGCGGGCAGCGCGTCCCAGGCGGATCTCATCGTCCCGCCCAAGGCGCTGGAGCAGATCCGCCGCCTCTTCGGCGCCGAGGAGAGCGTGGAGATCGCCCGGAGCGAGAACCACCTCGGATTCCGCTCCTCCGGCACCCAGGTGTTCACCCGCCTCATCGAGGGGCCGTATCCCAACTACGAGCAGGTGATTCCCCGGGAGAACGACAAGTCCGCCACCGCGGACAAGGCCGCCATCACCTCCGCCCTTCGCCGGATGAGCATCGTGGCGAGCGATCAGACCCACCGGATCCGGATGGCGTTCGCCAACGGCTCCTGCAAGCTGTCGGTGCAGACCCCGGACCTGGGCGAGGCGCAGGAGGAGCTGACCGTCAGCTACGACGGCGATCCGCTGGAGATCGGGTTCAACGCCTCGTACCTGCTCGAGATCCTCAAGTACATCCCGACCGACGAGATCCGGATGACCTTCAAGGCTCCGGAGCGCGCGGCCACCTGCGAGCCGGTGGGCTGGAACGACCCGGCGAGCTATCTGACGCTGGTGATGCCGCTCAGGTTGGTGGACTAGGAGGCAACCGGCATGACTATGCCACCCGTGGTCTCTTCACTGCGGAAGGAGGACCAGGCCGAGCCGCCGCCTGAGACGGCTACCGGCCGGACGAGAGCGAGGTGACGGCGTAGGTGCTCGAGCGGGTGACGGGGACGGTCTGTCCCAGGGCGGGCACCGAGATCGTCATCTCGCCGGTGTCGGTGCCCTGCGCCGCCACCAGAACGCCGTCGACACCCAGACGGTGGATACCGGTGCGGGTCCCCGAAGCGGTCATCTCGAGCTCCTGCTCCGCCTGCACCCGCTTGCCGGAGCGGTTGTACTTGCCGCTGGTCTCCAGCGGGATCGCGTCGCGCCCTTCGGCATCCTCACTGTCATCGGCCTGGTAGACGGTCACCGAGCTCTCGGTTCCGGTGAAGGCCTCCGATACCAGCGGGTATTGGGTCGAGTCGGTCCACTGCATCCCTTCGCGCACGCCGCCCTGAGGAAGCGCGGGGAAGAGCAGGCGGAGATGGCCGGCCAGCTCGTCGGTCAGAGTACTGGAGCGATCGGCCTTCAGCGGCGAGAGCGTCCCCACGTTGGAGAGGGTCCCGTTCCAGACCGTACCCCGCGCCGCCGCTACCGAGTCGGCGGTCACCGGCGTGCCGCTGTCGAGCGCCTCGAGGGAATCGAGGGTGACGGCGACCCGGTAGGTGCCCTTCTCCGGCGCTTCGGCGATGGTGAGGTGAACCAGGGCGACGCGGTCGCGAGTCTGGGTCTGGCTTTCCCCGCCCGGATACTGCAGCACGAGGCTGTCGCGGTGCTCCAGCCGGTACGCCGCGCCCTGCACCGGGCGATAGGTCACCGCCGGACCGCGTCCATCCTCCGGTGGTGGCGGGGCATCGGGGTCCACCGGCCGGGGGGTCGGGGTTTCGGCCCCTCCGCCGGATGCGGTAGAGGAGCCGCAACCGGCGGCCAGCAGCACCGCTGCGAGCAAGGCGATCGGACTCGGGCTCCATGTCATCGGACAGCCGTGACCTTCGTCGTCTGGGTGACCGTGATCGGAACCGGAGCTTTGGAGAACGCCCCGGACAGCTGGAGCGCGGAGCGCAGCTGCCACTCGCCACCGAGGTAGCGGCCGTCCGGACTCACGAAATAGGTCCCGGTGCCGCTTGCCGTGCCTTCGATCTTGGCCGGGCCCTGCGGTGTGGGCTGATTGCCGGCGACGGCGGAGGTGTGAGCGGCGGTGATCTTCACCGCCTTGGCCGGGCTGCGCCTTTCGCCGGCCGCGGCCTTGTAGTTGGTGACCCGGCGGACCGTCACGGTGTCGGCCCCGGCGCCGCTGACGTTGACCGTGGTGTCCGCCCAGGCCTCGCCCACCTTGAAGCCCGCGCGCACCCAGGGAAAGAAGTCGCTGAGCAGGCCCTGCACCTGGGACGCGGCCGGAGAGGTGCCGGTCGGCGTCAGCGGTGAGGGTTTTCCCGAGCGGTCGAGGAAGGCGCGGAACTCGCCGCCCCTGGCGCTGTCCATCACCGCCGGCGGGATCGGCGAGGCGCTGTCACCCTTCATCGAGTCGATCACCACCCGAAGCGTCCGGCCCCCCGCGCTGTCGGTGAGGGTGACGGTGACGAACGTGCTGGTGCTGAACTGGAGGACCTGCTTCCCCGCGCCGCCCGCCGTGCCGTCCACTTCCTGGGTTAGGCTCTGATCCACCCGGTATTTCGTAGTAATCGGGGCCAGCCGGCCACCGGGCCACGCCAGGGCCACGGTGGCCAGCGCGCCCAATGCAGCGTGGAATGTCGGCATCGAGTCCTCCCTTCGGTTCGGCTGGAAAAGGTAAACCGGCGCCCGCGTTATGGCATGTCGGCACGAGACGGCCCCCCGGGTATCCACCGGGGGGCCGTCGCTGGTCGAGCCGTAAGCCGAGTTCTGTTTCTCCCCACCGCCTTGCTCTGATCGACAGCAGGGGAGATGGTCATCTGTCTGGGATGGCCGTTGCCGGCCACCTCGAGCAGCCTACCCGCGGCTGGCCCCTCATCCTCGCGGACTCGGGATCGGTGTGGGCCACACCTCGCCGCCTATTTGGCCTTGCTCCGACTGGGGGTTGCCGTGCCGCCGCTGTTACCAGCGGCGCGGTGGGCTCTTACCCCACCGTTTCACCCTTACCCTGCGTCGCCCTCTCGCGAGGGGTGGCAGGGCGGTCTGTTCTCTGTTGCCCTGTCCGTCGCCTTTCGGCGCCCAGGCGTTACCTGGCAGTCTGCCCTGTGGAGCTCGGACTTTCCTCGAGGCGGCCTTGCGACCGCCCCGCGACCATCACGCTCGGCCAGCGGAGGGAATATAGCGGCTTGACGAGTCGGGATGACCTCCGAGGGGACCTAGCCTACACCTCCCCCAGCCTCGCCAGCCCCTGCTCCGCCTGCTGGATGAACGGCTTGAGCGCGGCGTCAGCGGTCTTCCACTGGGCCAGGACGTGGCGGTACTCCTGGCGCGCCTCGGCCCGGCGGCCGAGCTGTTCGTAGGCCGCGGCGCGGAGCAGGCGGACCCGGCCCAGCATCCCCCAGCGGGAGTCGAAGCCACCGGTCTTGAGGGCCATCGGCTCGAAGTCGCGCAGGGTGCTGAGTGTCCGCGGATAGTCGCCGAGGAGGAAATAGGCCTGCGCGGCCAGCGGGCGGTTGTACAGGCCCGAGGTCCACTTGGGCATGTGCTCGGCCTGCGGTGTCGTTGCCGGCTCGGCGAGCGCGCGGCGGGCCGTGGTCGAGTCGCCCTGGCTCAGGGCCAGGAGCGCCCGGACTTCGGGCGAGAGGGACTCGCCGGTCATCGCGCGGTACTCCGTCAGCGCGGTGCTGTCCGCGCTCGGTCCGGTGAAGAGGCCGATCGCGGCCGACGCTCCGCTGTGAACCAGATGTTTCCTCGCGTCGGCCGCGGCCATCCGTCCGGCCTCGGCGGCGCTCTGCCACACCTGACGAAGCGAGGCAGCGGGTACACCCACCCCCGCGTACAGCTCGCCCAGCACTACCCTGCGCCAGCTCTCGTCCATCGGGCTGTCGGATCCGTCGCCCGGGTGCTGCACCACCTCGCGCCGGACCTGGTCGGCCAGGTCCAGCGCCTTCGCCGCGTTGGCGAGGTCGCCTTGATAGGCGAAGACGTTCGCCGCCGCCGCGATGTCGAGCACCACGGTCGGGGTGCCCTGGTAGGGTCGGAAGTCTTGCGGCGCGACGGTATCCAGCGCGGTCCGGAGCTGGGCTGCCGCACGGTCCACGTCGCCCGAGGCGAACCGGATCCGGGCCTCGACGAAAGGCAGCTCGGGGTGGATCGGAGTGGTGTTGCGAAACCGATTGACTTCACCCAGCGCCGCGTCGTAGTTGCCCGACGCCAGGTAGGCGTCCACCATGGCGCCGTGCGCGCGCAGGGTGCTGGGCTGGGTCGCCACCCAGTTGCGGGCGGTGGTGAGCCCCGCCGCCCGAGCCCGCCGGATCGCCGCCTGCAGGGCGAGGCTGTCCACCA
>JACCRH010000388.1 GCA_013813675.1 Gemmatimonadales bacterium | reverse complement strand
AGGCTCGCTGGCCCTCGGCCACGGGATGCAGTAGATTCGCGCCGTCGTGCCCGCGGCCGCCTCCTCGATCCGGAGCCTCGTCATGTCCCTCGCAGCCCCTCGAGCCCGCCGCCTGGCCGGGCTCGTTCCCATCGCCGGCGTCCTGCTCCTGCTTGTCGGCTGTGCCGGCGTCACCCCGATTGGCGAGCTGCTCGACAACCCCGCCCGCTACGACGGCAAGACCGTGCGGGTGGAGGGTGAGGTGAAGGAGTCTGCGGGAGGGCTGGGCCTGGGAGCCTACCAGGTTCGGGATGCGACCGGCACGCTCACGGTGGTGAGCGAGAGGGGCGGACCGCCCCGCAGCGGCTCGAAGGTCGGGGTTAAGGGAAGGTTCGAGGCACTGATCACGCTCGGCTCGAAGAGCCTGGCTGTGCTGCGGGAGGAGAGCCGCGACTCACGGTGAGCTTCGCTGCACCTCGGTCGTCCGACCGCTTCGACCGCAACCGCTCCAGCAAACAACGCGACCCCCGTGCAGGGGGTCGCGTTTTACTATCGGCGGCCCGGGCCGGCCCCCAAGGGTGTCCGGCATGTCTGGTCGGGCAAGTGATCGGCGCATCTCAGATCAGTGCCGACGCTCAACATCTCCGACAGGAATATCTCAGACCGATCGAGTCGCCGAGAACGCAGGCTGGATCTTTCTCGATCCGCCGGCCGGTCTCACCGCCCTTAACGGCCATGTCTCATATGCACGGGGAGCTGCAGACGCGCCCCGAACGGGCGGTCTTCGCCTTCACCGCTCCGGCCGTGAGCCGGTAGACCTGGGGGACCCTCGGCATCGACGGACACCCCGGCGGGGGAACTCGACCTGTGGCCTTGAGGGATACCCGGCTTACCAGGAGAGCAGTCCGACCTCGTCGAGCGAAGCGGCGACGAGCACCAGCGCCGACAGGCTGGGCGCCTCGCGGAAGGCACGCGCCGCATCGCGCACGACTGGGGAGGGAGCCTGCCCGGTCTGCCGACGTGCCGTGCGCTGGGTACGCCCCATCTCACGAAATACCCGGCGCAACGCCCGCATCTCGCGGGGTCCGGCAGAGCTCAATGTCGGCTTGGGTGTGACACCGCGACGCTCGGTGCGGCCTCTCGGTCCCAGGGTTGCCGCGGCCTTGTCAACCCGCTCACGCACCCGATCGAGCAAAGGGCGCGCGGGGGAGGAAGCTGACTCGGGGGATTCCGGTTGGATGGCCATGCGTACCTGCCAGTCTCAGGAGGAGAGCCGACTTGCGAAACAGCGTGCGGCTCCACTAGTAAGATAGCCGGTGGGAGACCCGACTGCCTGACCACGTGGAAGTCCGTGGAGGGCAAGGTGTTCACATCAATGGGGGGGACAGCATGCTGGGCCTCGCGGCGCTGTCGGCCGGCGGAGCAGTGGCGATCGGCCTATGGGTGCATGGCGTGTACTGTTACGTCCAGATGGTTCGCCACCGCCGGCCGGGGGTGAGTCCGCTCGAGCTGGCCTGGTCGCCGGACCGGCTCACGGCGCTCGGCCTGGAGTACCGGCGCCGCGCGCTCAGGAGCTACGCGGCCTTTGCCATTTTGCTGCTCCTGCTCCTGCTTCTGGGGAGTGTGCTCCCCGCGGTGTGGCTCGGCCAGGCTACCTGAGCGAGCGGGCTGCCGCCGTCAGGGGGAAAGCGGTACCATACGGCCATACCTTGCCCCGATAGGGTAGGCACATGCCTCTTGATGGCTGGTACACCCCCGGGCTGGTCATCCTCTCCATCCTGATCGCCAGCGCCGCGGCCTACACCGCGGTGCAGCTCGCCGCCCGGATCACCGCGGCCCGGGGGGCCGAGCGCATCGCCTGGCTGGCCGGAGGAGCGGTCGCGATGGGGCTGGGCATCTGGAGCATGCACTTCGTCGGCATGCTCGCCTTCCATCTCCCGCTGCCGGTCAGGTACGCCTTGGGGCCGGTGCTGCTGTCGGTCGTGGTGGCGATCGGTGCGTCCGCCCTGGCGCTCTTCATGGCCAGCCGGCCGTCACCCGGATCGCTCGCCTTGATCGGAGGAGCGCTCTGGATGGGGCCGGCGATCGCCGGCATGCACTACGTCGGGATGAGCGCGCTCAGAGTCCAGGCGGACCTGAGCTATTCGCCCCTGCTGGTGATCGCTTCCATCGCCATCGCGGTCCTGGCTTCGCTCGCGGGCCTCTGGCTGGCCTATCGGTTTCACCCGGGCGAAACCCGGCGCCCCGCGCTGGGAAGAGTGGCGAGCGCCCTCCTGCTCGGCGCGGCGATCGCCGGCATGCACTACACCGGCATGGCCGCTGCTGACTTCGAGGTCCCGGGCCAGACCGGCCGCCCCGGCGGGGGGATGCTGGCCACTAGGCAGCTGGGCGTGGCCGCGGGCCTGGGGAGCATTCTGGTCCTTGGGGTCGGAATCCTCGGTGCCATACTGGATCGCCGGCTACGTATCCGGGCGGTACTGCTCGAGCGCCAGCGCGACGCCCAGAAGCTCGAGGCCATCGGGCAGCTGGCCGGCGGGATCGCCCACGACTTCAACAACCTGCTCACGGCGATCCTGGGGCATGCCGCGTTTCTCAAGGAAGACCCGGGCATCGGGGCTGCCAGCCGGGAGGACATTGAGCAGATCGAAGCCGCCGCGTCGCGCGCCGCCGAGCTCACCCGCCAGCTCCTCGCGTTCGGCCGCCGCCGGGTGCTGGAGCAGCGCCCCCTCCTGCTCAACGACATCGTAGACGACACCATGCGCATGCTCGGGCGCGTGGTGGGCGAGCATATCGAGGTCAAAGTGCTCCCCGCCCCAGACCTCGCCCTCATCATGGCGGATCCGGGCCAGCTCACTCAGATCCTGATCAACCTCGTGGTCAATGCGCGGGACGCCATGCCCGACGGGGGACTGCTGACCATCGAGACCAGGAACGTAGAGGTGGACTCGGTCACCTTCGGGCAGCATCTCGACGCCCCCCCGGGCTCCTATGTGATGCTGGGTGTGACCGACAACGGAGTGGGCATCGCGCCCGAGCATCAGCCGCGCATCTTCGAGCCGTTCTTCACCACCAAGAGCGCCGGGCGCGGCACCGGGCTCGGCCTTTCGACGGTGTATGGAATCGTGGCCCAGAGCGGCGGTTCCATCTCGGTGTACAGCGAGCCGGGCCACGGCAGCACCTTCTGCGTGTATTTCCGCCAGTTGGCCGAGGGCGCGGCGCCTCTTCCCACGCGGGCGGCTCGCCCGGCCGAGCGGCTGGGAGGCCGCGAGACCGTGCTGGTGGTGGAGGACGAGGACGCGGTGCGGGACTTCGCCGCTCGCGCCCTCAGGCAGTATGGCTATTCGGTGCTGGTCGCGCGCCGCGCCGACGAGGCCTTGCTGATCGCGGCGGAGCACGCCGGCACGATCGATGTGGTCCTCACGGACGTCATCATGCCCCGTACCAGCGGGCCCGGCCTGATGGCCAAGCTCCGTGAGCTGCGCCCGGCGGCGCCGGTGGTGTTCATGTCGGGGTTTACCGAGAACGCCCTCGGCCATCACGGCGTGCTGGAGTCCAACCACCCCTTCCTGCAGAAGCCGTTCAGCCCGGAGGCGCTGGCCAGAAAGATCCGGGAGGCATTGGCCTCGAGAGCCACAGCCAGCGAGTGAGCTGGACCGGTGGGCCGCTCAAGGCACGGCCGGGGGCCGCGCCTTCACCGCGTCGATCATGAAGGCATACTCGAAGGCCACCTCCCGCAGGCGGTCGTACCGCCCCGACGATCCCCCGTGGCCGCCCGCGAAGTTGGTTTTCAGATAGATCGGATTCGAGCCCCGCTTTACCGCCCGGAGCTTTGCGACCCACTTGGCCGGCTCCCAGTACATCACCTGGGAGTCGTTGAAGGACGTCGTCACCAGGAGCGCCGGATATTCCCTCGCGGCCACGTTGTCGTAGGGGGAGTAGCTCCGCATGTAGGCGTAGTGTTCGGGCCGGCGAGGGTTGCCCCACTGCTCCCATTCCTGCGCCGTCAGCGGAATCGAGGCATCGAGCATCGTGTTGATCACGTCCACGAACGGCACGCCCGCGACGACCGCGCGAAACAGATCGGGACGCCAGGTGGCCACCACCCCCATCAGCAGGCCACCGGCGCTGGCCCCATTGGCCACCAGGCCGGCGGGGGAGGTATAGCGCTCGCGGACCAGATATTCGGCGACGTCGATATAGTCGTTGAACGTATTCTTCTTGTTCAGCATCTTGCCTTCGTCGTACCACCTGCGCCCCATCTCCTGCCCGCCCCGGATGTGGGCGATTCCGTAGCCGAAGCCGCGATCCACCAGGCTCAGGACGTCGGAGTCGAAGGCGGGCTCCATCGTCGAGCCGTAGGAGCCATAGGCGTAGAGCAGGAACGGCCGGCTGCCGTCCATCGGATGTCCCTTGGGAAGCAGCAGCGACAGGGGTATCCGCTCGCCGTCACGGGCGTCGACCATCACCCGACGGACCTGGTACCTCGAGGCGTCGAACCCGCTGGGAATCTCCTGCCGTTTCAGCAGCGTCCGAGTGCGTTTGTCGAGATGGTAGTCGTAGGTGCTTCTCGGTGTGACCAGGGAGGAGTAACTGAAGCGGAGCGTGGCGGCATCGAAGTCGAGGTTTCCCGCGGCGAACACCTCGTACGCCACGTCCGGGAAGGTGATGAAATGCGAGGCGTCGTCCGCCAGTCGGATGACGCGAAGCCGACGGAGGCCACCGGTCCGCTCGGAGACGACGACATGGGTCCGGAACACGTCGAACGACTCGACGAATACCGAGTCGCTCCCGGGCAGCCAGTCGCGCCAGCGCTCAGAGGAGGGATCTTCCTCCGGGGCCCGGATGACCCTGAAGTTGCTCGCCCCGTCGTTGGTGCGAACCAGGAACTCGCCCGGAATGTGATCCGGCGTGTACTGCACCGACGGACGCCGCGGAAGGAGGATGCGGGGAGCGGAGGCCGGCGTGGCCGTCGGGATGACCCGCCATTCGCTGGAGGTGTAGCCGGTGGCGGAGATGAAGACATATCGGCCGCTCTGCGAGCGGGACACCCCGACGTCGAAGAGGACGTTGTCCTCCTGGAACACCTTCGCGTCGGCGCCGGCCGGCGCGCCGACGGTGCGCCGCCATACCGCGTTGGCCCGCTTGGCCGAGTCGGCTCGCGTGTAGAAGAACGTGCGGTTGTCGTCGGCCCAGGCGGTGCCGCCGTTCCACACGTCCGGCACCGAATCGGGAAGCACGGCGTCGGTGCGGAGGTCCTTGATCCTCAGGGTGTACTCCCGGAACGCGGTGGTGTCTTCCAGGTAGATGAGCAGGTTCCCGTCGGGGCTCACGTCCACACCGCCCAGCGCGTGGAACTTCTTGCCCTCCGCGAGAAGGTTCTGGTCGAGGTAGATCTCCTCCTTCGCCTGCAGTGATCCCTTCTTCCGGCAGAATATCGGGTAGCTCTTGCCCCGCTCGTAGCGGGTGTAGTACCAGTAGCCTCGGTGCCGGGCCGGCACCGAGAGATCGGTCTCCTTGATCCGGCCCAGGGCCTCGCGATAGATCGAGTCCTGGGTGGCCCTGGTATGGGAGAGCTGTGTCTCGGTGTAGCCGTTCTCGGCCTCCAGGTAGCGGACGACTTCGGGGTTGGATTTCTCCCGGAGCCAGAAGTAGTCGTCCCGCAGCACCTCACCGTGCAGCGTGTCGGTCTTGGTGATCCGCTTGGCCACCGGCGGCTCGCCCTGGGCCTCCAGGGTTCGCGGGACGCCGACGGCGAGACAAAGTCCCGCCGCCACTGCGCACGCTCGAAGACTCATTGGCTTCCTCCTGGCTTGGCTCACCACCTGCCGGTCGGCGAGGGCCAGCCTATATTGGTCGCACTCATCCACCTACCCTCGCCCTCGCGAGAGAACGCTCATGTCCCTCGGCTCCAGCTTCCTCGAGCAGGTGAACCGGGCCTTCGACCGCGCCGCGGCGTTCACCAGGCACGACCCCACCCTCCTCGCCAATATCAAGGCGTGCAAGAATCTTTTCTACACCAGCTTTCCCATCAAGCGCGACGACGGCACCATCGAGGTGATGCACGCCTGGCGGGCGGAGCACAGCCATCACAAGTTGCCGACCAAGGGTGGAATCCGCTACGCCGAAGCGGTCGACGCCGAAGAGGTGCAGGCGCTCGCCGCGCTGATGACCTACAAGTGCGCGCTGGTGGACGTCCCGTTCGGCGGCGCCAAGGGCGGCATCCGGCTCAACCCCAAGCGCTACTCGGCGGGTGAGCTGGAGCGGATCACCCGGCGCTACGTCTTCGAGCTGGTGCGCAAGAACTTCATGGGGCCGGGTCTGGACGTCCCGGCTCCGGACGTCGGAACCGGCCCCCGCGAGATGGCCTGGATCGCCGACACCTACACCCAGCTACGCCCGGGCGAGCTGGACGCGCTCGGCTGCGTCACCGCCAAGCCCGTGAGTGCCGGCGGGATCCGGGGGCGGGTCGAGGCGACCGGGCGTGGTGTCTTCTTCGGCGTCCGTGAGATCTGCAGCATCACGGAGGACATGAAGGCGCTGGGGCTCTCGACCGGTCTCGCCGGCAAGCGTGTGGTGCTGCAAGGGCTCGGGAACGTGGGCTACCATGCCGCGCAGTTCTTCCAGAAGGCGGGCGCCATCCTGGTCGGGCTGTCGGAGTCCGAAGGCGCCGTCGCCAACCCCAAGGGGCTCGATATCGATGCGGTGATGGCGCACCGCCAGGAGCGTAAGAGCCTGCTCGACCTGCCCGGCGCGACCAACCTGGCGCGCCGCGAGGACGCGCTGGAGCTGGAGTGCGACATCCTGATTCCGGCCGCCCTGGAGCGGCAGATCACCGCGGAGAACGCGCCCCGCCTCAAGACCAAAATGGTAGTCGAGGCGGCGAACGGTCCCACCACCCCCGAGGCAGACGAGATCCTGGCCCGGCGCGGGATCATGGTGATCCCCGACGCGTACATCAATGCCGGCGGGGTGACCGTCTCCTATTTCGAGTGGGTCAAGAATCTGGGCCACGTGCGCTTCGGGAGGATGCAGAAGCGGTTCGAACAAGGCGCCTATGGCCGGATGCTCGAGGCGGTGGAGAACGTCACCGGGCGGCGGTTCAGCCCCGAGGAAATCGAGCGGGTCACCCACGGCGCCAGCGAGGAGGACCTGGTGAACTCGGGGTTGGAGGAGACCATGATCGGAGCCTACCATCCGATCCGGGAGGTGTGGAAGCAGCGGGGCAGTA
>JACCRH010000269.1 GCA_013813675.1 Gemmatimonadales bacterium | reverse complement strand
GCCGTGATCTGCTCCGGGCTCATATAGGTCGAAGTGCCAACCGCGATCCCCGACCGGGTGAGCCGGTCGCTGCCCGAGGCGGCCACGGCGCGGGCGATCCCGAAGTCGAGCAGCACCGCGCCCTCGGCGGCCATCACCACGTTCTCGGGCTTGACGTCGCGGTGGACGATCCCGTGGCCGTGGGCGTGATCGAGGGCGTCGAGCAGGTTGTCCGCCAGGCGGAAGGTCTCGCCGACGGAGAGCCGGGCCGCCCGGTTGAGGTGCTCCCGCAAGGTCGGACCCTCCACGTAGGTCATGACGTAATAGACGATCCAGTCGCGCTCGCCGGAGTCGAGCAGACGGGCGATGTTAGGGTGCTCGAGCTGGGAGCAGAGTCGGATCTCCCGGAGGAAGCGGTCGGCGGCGACGCTGACCAGCAGCTCCGGGTGGAGGATCTTCAGGGCGACCTGACGGCCGTGCCCGTCGCGCGCCAGATAGATCCGGGCGTTGCCGCCCTTCCCGATCTCGCGCTCGACCTGGAATTGGCCTTCGAAGGCGCGTTGCACCAGCGGCAGCATGTCCCGCGGAATGACGGTGTCCCGGTGGAGGGTCCTTCAATGGTCGCGCCGGGAGGGCCCCCGCGCAAGGCAGGGTCCGGGGAGGCTCAGAGCAGCACGTCGGTCCGGATCCGGCTTCGGATTCCCCACCACAGGGCACCCCAAACGGTGCTTTGCCGGATAGTTATTTTCGCCTCCCCGGTCATCCCGGGGCGCAATGCCTGGCCCCCCGCCAGGCGCACCCGGGATTCGACTCCTCCGCCCGGCGAAGCCGAGACAGCGACGCTGGTTACGGAAGTCTCCAGACGGAGCGAGGGGTCCGCGTGCGCGATCAGGCGGACCGGCTGTCCCGGCTGTGCGAGCGACGCGCCGGCGCCCTCTAGCGCGATGCGCGCCTCGACTTCGGTCGAGCCGGCCAGAAGGAACAGGGTGTCGCCCAGTGAGACGGTACGCCCGAGCAGAGTGTCAGGCCGGGAGGTCGCGAGCACGCTGCCCTCCGGCGCCGCACGCACCGTCAGGGCACGGATACGGTCTCGCATGCCGGCGGCCCGCGCGGCTTCGGCTCGCGCTTGCGCGGCGATGCGCCCGGCCTCCCCTTCCCGGCCGCGGGCCCTTGCCTCCGTCTCGCGCAGTGCCAGGGAGTCCACCGCCCGCGACGTCGCCGCTGCCTCCCGCTCCAGCTCGAGGTTACGTATCCGCGCGAGGGCGGTGCCGGCCGGCACGGTGCTCCCTTCCCGAACCAGGACCTCGAACACCATGCCCGAGTCGGGCGCGACCACCACCCCGCTCTTGGCCGTCGCTACCACGAACGGTCCGGTGACGGCGATGGGCCACGGAGCAAGCCCAGCCAGCGCGAGGCCCGCCGCGACGCCTCCGACAGTATACCAGACCCGTTGCACCCTGCCCCGTGGCATCCACCGGGCGCGCAGCTCGCGCCAGGCGTCGGCCGCGGCTCGCCGAAGATTTCCCCGGATCTGTCGAGTCGCAAACCAGATGACGACCGCCAGCAGGGCGACCCCCACCGCCCCGAAGATCCGCGAGATCCAGCCGTAGGCGATCGCGCCGGCAACGACGAAGATCATACCGGTGTACCCGGCCGCGAGGGCGCCGTACAGGAGAAAGATCCGCTGCTCGCGCTCGTCGGCCGGAGGCATCGACAACTCGAGCCCGAGCCACCGGGTCTTGATGGTCCAGGTGAGATGGGCGAAGGCGCGCCGACGCAGGTTGGGCACCTCCAGCCAATCGCTCAAGGCGTAGTAGCCGTCGAGCGGGATCAGCGGGTTCAGATTGACGAGCACCGCGGCGAGACCGCCCACCAGAAAGAACGCGAGCGCGGCATCGGAGACGAAGGTGCCGGGTGTCGCGACCCACCAGACGATGGCGGCGAGGCTCGCCACTACCATTTCGATCCAGGACCCCGCCGCGGTGACCCAGAGGCGTGACTTGAGCTCGGGAAAGGTCCAGGCGTCGTTCACGTTGCAGAAGAACGCCAGGTCGAAGTAGAACATCATCACCCCGATCTCGTGCACCTCC
>JACCRH010000383.1 GCA_013813675.1 Gemmatimonadales bacterium | reverse complement strand
CGCGGGCCAGGAAGTCTCCCGTCTCGCATACCGGGCCCACGACGTCGACCTCCGCCTCCGCCCTGCCCCGCAGCTCCACCTCCACCATCTCGTGGTAGGCCATGTAGTGGCTGGGACGAACCAGGTCGTTCATCCCGGCGTCCACGATGACCAGATCTTTGCCACCGGAGTGCTTCCGGGAGAGCACGGTGGTGAGCAGCACGCCCGCACTCCCGACCAGATAGCGGCCGGGCTCCATCACCAGGGTCAGCCCGCTCTCCTGCACCAGTGGCACGATGGTCGCGGCCAAAGTGTCGGGGGTCAGGGGGCGTTCGTCGCGGTACCGGATGCCGATCCCACCGCCCACGTCGAGTGAGCGGACGGTCTCGACGCCGGCCTCGCGGAGCCGGGCAACCAGGTCGAGCAGCCGTCCGATCCCCTCGGCATAGGGCCGCGGATCGAGGAGCTGGCTGCCGATGTGCATCGCGATGGTGTCGAGAGTGAGCTGCGGGTGCTGCCCGACAGCCAGCGCCAGCGGCACGACCTGATCCACCGGAACGCCGAACTTGATTCCGCCCTGGCCGGTGGCGATGTAGGGGTGGGTGTCCGCGGTGACGTCGGGGTTGACCCGAATCCCGACCCGCACCGATCGCCTGAGCCGGGCCGCGGTTCGGGCGAGCGCGGCGAGCTCGGCGGTGGACTCCAGGTGCACGTGGCCGATTCCGGCTTCGACCGCGGCGGTCAGCTCCTCGTCGGTCTTGCCCACGCCGCTGAACACGATGCGCTCCGGCTCGAACCCCGCGGCGAGAGCGCGGGCCAGCTCCCCGCCGGAGACGATGTCGGCCCCGGAGCCCAGGTCCCGCAGGATCCGGAGCACGCCCAGGTTCGAGTTGGCTTTCACGGCGTACGCGATTCGATGCGGCACCGGGGACAAGGCCTCGTCCAGCGCCCGGAATTGCCGGCGGATGACACCGGCGTTGTAGACGTACGCCGGAGTGCCGATGCTATCGGCGATCGCGGAGAGCGCGGCGCCGCCGAAATGGAGGGAATCGCCGTCCCGCTCGATTCCCGCGTCGGCGTAGAGCGGCTGGACGGGCTCCGCCGCGCCGGTCAGTACGCCCTCGCCCACACGGCCTCCGTCACGCTCGGGCCGCCGCACCACATGCAGGTGTCCGGCACCTGGGGCGAGCGGAACTCGGCATCCGGCAGGACCCGAATCGTCGCCTTGGTCTGTTCCTTGATCTCCGCCTCGCACTCTCCGCGACCGCAGAATCCGGCGTAGATGAATCCGCCGCCGCTCTCGAGCCGGGCGAGGAACTGGTCCTTGGTCGCGCCCCGGAGGCTGTTCGCCTCCCGCCTGGCCCGGGCGCCTTCCAGCATCTCGCGCTGCATGGCCTCCATCGCCGCCACCAACGCGGGGCCGAGGCCGGCGAGGGCAAGGCTTTCCTTCTTGCCTCCGGTCCGCCGCGCCAGCACCGCCGTTCCCGAGGCGACGTCGCGGGGCCCGATTTCCAGCCGCATCGGCACGCCCCTGCCCTCCCACTCGTAGTACTTGGCTCCCGGCTTCATCCCGTCCCGCGCGTCGAGGTGCACCCGAATCCCGGCGGCTGCGAGCTCCTTCCGGGTGCGCTCGGCGGTGTCGAGGACGGTGGCCCGCTCCTCGTCGCTCCGGTAGATGGGAACGATGACCACCTGGTACTGCGCCAGCCGCGGCGGACAGATGAGGCCCGCGTCGTCGCCGTGGGCCATGATCAGCGCGCCCACCAGGCGGGTCGAGACTCCCCAGGAGGTGTTCCACACGTGGTCCAGGTCGCCCGAGGCGGTCTGGAAGGTGACCTCGAAGGCGCGGGAGAAGTTCTGCCCGAGATTGTGGCTGGTGCCGGCCTGGAGCGCCTTGTTGTCCTGCATCAGCGCCTCGCAACTGTAGGTGCGCAGCGCACCGGCGAAGCGCTCGCTGTCGGTCTTTCTGCCGGTCACGACCGGCATGGCCATCCACTCCTCCATGAACGTGCGGTAGACTCCGAGCATGCGCAGGGTTTCCTCTTCGGCCTCGGACTCGGTGGCGTGGGCGGTGTGGCCCTCCTGCCAGAGGAATTCGGTGGTCCGGAGGAAGAGTCGGGTGCGCATCTCCCAGCGCACGACATTGGCCCACTGGTTGATCAGGACCGGAAGATCGCGGTAGCTCTGGATCCACTTGGCGTACATCGAGTAGATGATCGTCTCCGACGTGGGCCGGATCACCAGCGGCTCCTCCAGCTCCTTGCCGCCGCCGTGGGTGACCACCGCGAGCTCGGGCGCGAAGCCCTCGATGTGCTCCGCCTCCCGACTCAGGAAGCTCTGAGGAATGAAGAGGGGGAAGTAGGCGTTCTGATGGCCGGTGTCCTTGAACATCTGGTCCAGGGCACGCTGCATCTGCTCCCAGATGGCGTAGCCATTCGGCCGGATGACCATGCACCCCCGCACCGGGCTGTAGTCCGCCAGCTGCGCCCGGGCGATGAGTTCGTTGTACCAGGCGCTGAAATCGGTCGCCCTGGGAGTCAACGCCTTTGCTTCGGCCATCCTGGTTTCCTTTCGTCCCTCGTATCAATAGCCGGCGACTGTCATCCTGAGCGGAGCGAAGGAGCCGGAAACTTGCGTTCGCCTCCTTCGCTCCGCTCAGGATGACAATTCGTCCCCGAGGATCCGGGCCACCCGGTCTCGCACCGCGTCACGCGGGATCGACTCCTGCGTTTTCTCGCGGAGATCCTTCAGCATCACCTCGCCGCGGCCCCGATCGTCCGGCCCCACCACCAGGGCCAGACGGGCGCCGCGCGCGTCGGCGAGCTTGAGCTGCTTGCCTACGGCCTGCGGCGCCAGCGCGAACTCCACGCGCGCGCCGGCGTCGCGCAGCTCTCGAGCGAGGCCGAGGAGGTGGGGCAGGTCATCCTGGGTGATGGCCGCCAGAAAGACGTCGATGCTCGACACCGAGTCCGGGGCCAGGCCCCGGTCGCGGAGCAGCTCGCCCAACACCACGTCGCCCATGCCGAACCCGAGCGCGGGAAGATCGACCCCGCCCAGCGCGCGCAGCAGGTCGTCGTACCGCCCGCCGCCGGAGATGGCGCGCAGCTCGCCGCGGGCATCGAACAGCTCGAACACCGTGCCCGTGTAATAGGCGAGCCCGCGCACGATGCCGAGGTCCAAATCGAGGTAGTCGCCGAATCCCAGGGCCTGCAACGCCTCGAAGGTCCGCCTCAGCGGGTCACCCTGCGCCAGAGCGCGGTCGAGCCCGGCGCCGAGTCCGTCGAGCTCCGACCAGGTCCTCGCCCGCACGATGCCGAGCAGCCGGTCGATCGTCGGGCCGGGTAGTCCCGCGCCGCTGAGCCGCGTGACCGACACGTCCTCCGGCGTCCGGCGGATCTTGTCGAAGACCTGGTAGACCAGTGGCACCTGCGCCGGGGAGACGCCCACCGCCTCGAGCAGCGCGGTGAGCAGCCTGCGGTCGGAAAGCCGGACTCGAATGTCCGCCGAACCCAGGCCGAAGGCTCGCACCGCGTCGATCGCCAGGGCGACGATCTCGGCATCGGCGAGGTGGCCCGGCTCACCGATCAGGTCGCAGTTGAGCTGGAAGTGCTCTCGCAGCCTGCCGCGCTGCTGCCGCTCGTAGCGAAAGAGCTGGGGGATGGAGAACCAGCGGATCGGTTTCTTGAGTCCGTTGGCGCGCGCCGCCACCATCCGCGCCAGCGTCGGCGTCATCTCCGGCCTGAGCGAGACGTCCCGGCCGCCCTTGTCGACGAAGCTATAGAGCTGGCCGACGATCTCCTCCCCGCTCTTGGCCGTGTACAGCTCCAGCGGCTCCAGCGGCGGACCGTCGTATTCCTCGAAGCCATAGCGCGCCGCGACCCGCCGCCAGGTCCGGACAATGCGGTCCCGGAGCGCCATGTCGGCGGGATAGAAATCGCGAAATCCCGGCAGCGCCTGGGGTTGCATGGGCAGCAAGATAAGTGGGCCCGAAGCGATCAGCTATCAGCCTATGGTGGCCGCGAGAGGATCACAGTCCCAGCTCACCCATCACGTCGCCGACGGTGTGGAAGGAGCCGGTGACGAGCACGGTGCCCGCGTCGCGCTGGACTTCGCGGAGGGCCGCCTGAAAATCCGGGACCAGCGTCCACGACGCCCGGGCAGGTGGGCGGGACGCGTCTCCCAGCCAGCGCCGCAGCCACGCGGCGTCCCAGCCGCGGCTCGCTGCCGTGGGGGCGACGGTCAGCACCCCCCGGTCGATGGCGCGGTCGAGTTGGACCAGCATGTCGGGCCACTCCTTGTCGCCCAGAATCGAGATCAGGCCGTGAATCGGCCGGGGCGGGCGCAGAGACTCCAGCGCGGTGACCAGCGACCGAATGCCGTCGGGGTTGTGCGCCACGTCGAAGAGCCACTTGCCCCTGCGATCCAGCCGGCCCGGAATCCACGCCTCGGCGAATCCTCGTGCGAGCGACTCCGAGTCCGGCCGCCACGTCGGGGGCAGCGCCATGAGAATGCCGTGGGCCACCCCGGCATTGCGGCGCTGGTGCGGCCCGGCCAGCGCCAATGGTCCGGCCCACTCGTAGTCGGCTGGCATCACCCGAACCTCGGCGCGGGCCGAGGAATCCATCCGCGCCACTGCCCGGTGGGCGGCACGGCGCAGCACCTCCACCAGCTCCGGCTCCCGCTCCCCGATCACGAACGGCGCGCCCGGCTTGGCGATCCCGGCCTTCTCGGCGGCGATCTTCTCCAGGGTGTCGCCCAGGTACTTCATGTGGTCGCGCTCGATCTTGGTCACCGCGCTCACCAGCGGTCGGACCACGTTGGTGCTGTCCAGCCGGCCACCGAGCCCGACTTCGGCCACGGCGATCTCGACGCCGCGGGCGGCAAAATCCGCGAAAGCGATCGCGGTCGTCGCCTCGAAGAATGTGGCGCGGCGCTCGAGGATCAGCGGCCGGAGGCGCTCGGTCCACATGGCCACCGCCTCCTCGGTGACCGGCACGCCGTCCACCCTGATGCGCTCGCGGAACGAGACCAGATGGGGCGAGGTGTACAGTCCCACTCGCCACCCCGCGGCCCCCAGCGCGGCCGCGATCAAGGTGCAGACGCTTCCCTTCCCGTTGGTCCCTCCGACGTGAATGGTGGGCACGACGTGGTGCGGATCTCCCAGCGACCCGAGCAGCGCCCGGGTAGTGGCGAGCCCGAACTTGATGGTTGTCGTGCGGGGGAACAGGAAATCGAGCGCCTGGTCGTAAGTCAGCGGCATCGGAGCTCGGATTGGAGTTCAAACCGTTGGGTGTCATCCCGAAGGAGCGGAGCGACTGAGGGATCTTGCTCAGGCATGGCTCGAGCCTCACCCGAGCAAGATCCCTCGCTTTCGCTCGGGATGACACTCCACGCCTGCCGCCATAAACACCAGCGCCCCACCCAACGAGCAGCGGGTGGGGCGCCTGAGCGTGCGATGCGACTCCCGGTCAGCTCAGCTCGGCGTGCTCCGCCAGCGGGCGCTGGCCCTGCATGTGACGCAGGAGGCGCGCGGTGGTGTCCCGTAGCGAGCCCCGCGGAACCACGTCGTCGATTTGCCCGTGCTCCACCAGAAACTCGGCCGTCTGGAACCCCTCGGGAAGGTCCTGCCCGATGGTCTGCTTGATCACCCGCTGGCCCGCGAACCCGATCACCGCGCCCGGCTCGGCCAGGATCACGTCCCCCTGCATCGCGAAGGAGGCGGACACTCCGCCGGTGGTGGGATCGGTGAGAATCGAGATGTATGGGATGGCGTCACGGTGGAGCTGGGCGATGGCCGCCGAGGTCTTGGCCATCTGCATCAGGGACAGCACGCCTTCCTGCATGCGGGCGCCGCCGGAGGTCGAGACGATCACCAGAGGCAGCTTCTTCTCGTGCGAGCGCCGCGCCAGCCGCGCGATCTTCTCCCCCACCACGGAGCCCATCGAGCCCCCCATGAACGCGAAATTCATCACGCCGAGGTTGTAGGGCAGCCCATCGATCCTGGCGCTTCCGGTGTACACGGCGTCCGCCCGGCCGGCCTTCTTGCGGGCGACGACCAGGCGCTCAGCGTAGTGCTCGAAGTGAAGCGGGTCGACCGAGCGGAGGTCGCCGTAGAGCTCCCGCCAGGTGCCGGGGTCGGCGAGGATGTCGATGTATTCTTCGGCCGAGATTCGCCGGTGCCGGCCACACTCCGGACAGACGTTCAGCGCTTTCTCGAACTTTTCGCGCAAGTCGATGTGTCCGCAGCCGTCGCACTTTTCCCACGCATCGGGTGGGATCTCCAGCCGTTCACGCTGGGACGTGCGTGGCTTCCGTTCCTTCTTAAACCATGCCATCACGGCCATAGAAGCAGGGGGTCACCCGGACAGAGTGAACAGTGGGCATCGGGAACCGATGGAATCTCTGCGATCCTGCCCCGGCGCGCTAGGCCCCCATACGTAAGCCGTTGTCAGGTATCGGGATATCCTGACTGCCTGGAATCGTTCGCCACCCGGAACGCGAGCCCGAGGCACAGACAGCAGATCACGAAAAAGGAGCCGCCGTAGGAGAAGAACGGCAGGGGAATCCCGGTGATCGGCATCAGGTTCACCGTCATGCCGACGTTCTCGTAGACGTGGGTGAAGAGCAGGCCGAGGATGCCGAAGATCAGCAGGCTGCCAAAGGAATCCGTGGCTCGCCGGGAGATCCGGAGCAGAATGAGCAACAATGCCAGGAAAAGTGCCAACGCCACCGCCACCCCGATAAAGCCCAGTTCCTCCCCCACGATGGGAAATACGAAGTCGGTGTGCTGCTCGGGCAGGAAGGCGAGTCGTTTCTGAGGACCATCGGTATACCCGGTGCCGAACCAGCCTCCCGACCCGATCGCCACCCTGGATTGGATCGCATGGTAGCCCGCCGCACGAGGATCGACCTCCGGATTCAGGAACGTGAGCAGGCGGTTCTGTTGATAGGGGGCTAATCGCTTCCATAGGGGAAGGGCGATCGCCCCCATCGCCACGTTGAGGAACCAGACCACCAGGGCGTCGGAGATGTAAGGCCTCCAGGCGAACAGAAGGGCCGTGAAGAGCACCATCCAGGCCCCCCAGGTCCAGTTGTTGAAGGCGAGCAGGAGACTGAGCCCGGGCGACGCGAGGAGGAAGAGCAGCCGGGGCCGGACACCGGCCCAGAACAGCATGGCGAAGGCGATGCCGATGAAGACGATGGCGCTACCCAAGTCGGGCTGCTTGAGCACCAGCAGAAAGGGCACTCCCACGATGAGTCCGGGAACCAGCAGGTCGCGCAGCGAACGGGGTGGCTCCCGCCGGCTCGACAGATATCGCGCCAGCATCAGCACGGTGGCCACCTTGGCCAGCTCCGACGGCTGTCCGATCTGGCGCCCGCCGATCGAAAGCCAACTGTTGCTGCTCGACGCGGTTCCCGCCCCAGTCCCGACCAGCAACACCAGCACGAGGAGAAACAGACTGCCGCCATAGAGCGCCGGTGCGAGCCATTCGAGGAGCCGGGGCGAGAGGTGGAACACCACGCCCGCCGCGACGATGCCGATTCCCACCCAGACGAACTGCCGATGCCACACGCCGGCCGCTCGCGTCGGGACGTCGGTCTGCCCCGCCGAGTAGAGGGTGAGCAGGCCGAAGGCAATCAGGCCGGCGCTGACCATCAGGAGCTGGCGGTCCACCGTCGGGCCCCTCACTCCGGGCTCGCTGGTCGCGGGACGGAATCCTCCGGTCCCGCCAGGGCGGCCGAGCGCCGGATGGAGTCCTCCAAAGCGCGCACCGCCGCCGAATCGGGGTTCAGCTCGACCGGGCGCGGGGCCGTGTCCTGAATGATGACGGTCTCGTCCAGCAGCGGCTTGATCTTGATGGTTCCCACCGTGTCCGGCCCGAGGAGCTGGCGGTGCAGCGCCTGAAACACAAAGGGGGCGACACTGGAGCCGTGCTCGGCGAACTCCATGATCGCCCCGATGATCAGCTCCGGCTTGTCGGCCGGCGCGAAACCGATGAACCAGCCGTGGTCCTTGCCGTGGGAGTTCTGGGCCGTGCCGGTTTTCCCCGCCACGGCCAGATCCTTCCGCCGGCTGGCGGCCGCGGTGCCGCGATCGACTACCGCGATGAGAGAGGTTCGCAAGCCACCGAGCTGCGCCGGCGTCAGACCGAGATCCACCGCCTTGGTCGGGCCCGGGCGCACGATGTAGGGGCTGGACGACTGCCCCTCGCTGGCCAGGCCCTCGTAGAACTTCATCATGTTGATCAGCGTCTGGGTGATCTCACCCTGTCCGATCGAAAAGTTGAGCGTGGTGGCCGGAGGGCTCCAGTGCCGGGGGCCGTAGAGCTTGTCGAAATAGCCGGTGGAGGAGGGCCAGATCGGGTTCTTTTCGTTCTCCAGGTCGATCCCGCTCCGATCCCGGAACCCCATCAGCACCCCGTCCTCCATGATCGCCTTGAGCCCGAGGCGAAGTCCCACCTGATAGAAGTAGACGTCGCAGCTCTTGGCCAC
>JACCRH010000267.1 GCA_013813675.1 Gemmatimonadales bacterium | reverse complement strand
TATGGACTTAAGCTCGCCAAGCACGGTTGGCGTGCCGCCTGCAAAGCCGATACTGCATTGCGGCTGGGGCTGAACGTGGTCGAGGGCAAGGTGGTCTATCCCGGAGTGGCGGAGGCCTTCCAGCTCCCCCTGACCGACGCCGGCTCCGTCCTCTGATCCACGTCCTGCTCACCCGCCTCCCGCACGGGGAGGGGCTGCCCCCGCCCGCCCGGGCCACACCCGGCTCGGCCGGCTACGATCTGGCGAGCGCCGAAGACGGGGTCCTGACGCCCCTGGAGCGCCGCGCAGTAGGGACCGGCCTGGCGATCGCGGTGCCTCAAGGGTACGAGTGTCAGATCCGGCCGCGATCGGGCCTGGCACTGAAGCACGGTATCAGCGTGGCCAACACCCCGGCGACGATCGACAGCGACTATCGCGGCGAGGTCAAGGTCATCCTGGTCAACCTCGGCACCGAGCCGTTCGCGGTGACCCGTGGCATGCGGATCGCGCAGATGGTGTTCGCCAGAGTCGAACGGGTGGAGTTCCAGGCGGTGGAGGAGCTGCCGGGCTCCTCCCGGGGCGCGGGAGGTTTCGGCAGCACGGGTCGCTAGCGGGACGCAGCACTCCCTTGAATGCGGAGACGGCCATTCGTTACCTTGTGAGCCATGCTTCCAGCATCTTCTCGATGAAGCTTCCTTCTCTGAACTTTACGTCGTGGCTGCCCGCGAATGAAATCGCGGTCGACCTCGGCACCGCGAACACGCTGGTCTACGTCAAGGGCGAGGGCATCGTGCTCAACGAGCCCTCGGTCGTCGCGATCGAGAAGGCCACCGGGAGGATCAAGGGCATCGGACTCGAGGCCAAGCGCATGCTCGGGCGCACCCCCGACGGCATCGTCGCGATTCGGCCGCTGAAGGACGGCGTCATCGCCGACTTCGACGTCACCGAGAAGATGCTGCGGTACTTCCTCAAGACCATCATCGATAAGCACGTCTTCCGGGTGAAGCCGAAGGTCATCGTCTGCGTCCCGTCCGGGATCACCGAGGTCGAGCGCCGGGCGGTGCGCGACTCCGCCGAGACCGCAGGGGCCAAGCAGGTGCTGATGGTGGCCGAGCCGATGGCGGCGGCGATCGGGGTGGGGCTGCCGGTCGAGACCCCGACCGGCAACATGGTGATCGACATCGGTGGCGGCACCACCGAGATCGCGGTCATCGCTCTCTCCGGCATCGTCTCCGACACCTCGATCCGCACCGGCGGCGACGAGATGGACCAGGCAATCGTCCAGTTCATGCGCAAGAACTACAATCTGCTGGTCGGCGAGCCGACCGCCGAGGCCATCAAGATCAAGATCGGCTCCGCCGCCCCCACCGGGGACGAGCGGGAGATGGAGGTGAAGGGCCGGGATCTCGTCTCCGGCATCCCCAAGACCGTCCGGGTGCACTCCACCGAGATCCGGGAGGCGGTCCAGGAGCCGATCCAGCAGATCGTGGATGCCGTGCGCCGCGCGCTCGAGATCACCCCACCGGAGCTGGCCAGCGACATCGTGGACCGGGGCATCGTGATGACCGGCGGCGGCGCCCTGATCCGCGGGCTCGACATCCTCCTGGCCCAGGAGACCGGCCTCCCCATCCACGTGGACGAGGATCCGCTCACCTGCGTCGTCCGCGGGACCGGGCGCATTCTCGACGACTACGAGAAATACCGCAGCGTCCTCTCCGCCTGAGCATGGCCAGCGCGTCGGAACGTTCCTACACGCGCCGGGACACGGTGATGTTTCTCGCCTGCCTCGGCCTCTCGCTGGTGGCGCTGTTCTCGCCCTCCAAGTGGGGTCAGGACATCGCCGACGCGCTGAGAGGCACGGTGCTGGCGCCGCTGGTATGGCTCCAGGCCAGGGCGGAGGAGGGCCGCACCAGCCGCGCCCGGCTCCAGGCCATCACCCTGCAGCGTGACTCCGCGGCCTTTCTCGCCCAGGGCATCCCTTCGCTGGCCGTCGAGAACGATCGACTCCGCCGCCTGCTCACCCTGAGCCGGCGCATCTCCACTCCGTATGTCGCCGCCGAGGTGTTGCACCAGCCCATCCCCACCGACCCCCGGAGCCTGCTGCTCGACGTCGGCCGGAGCGACCTGGTCTCGGAGTTCGATCCGGTGGTGGCACCCGAAGGCCTGATCGGCATGGTGGCGAGCGCCGTGGACCACTCGAGCACGGTGATGACCTGGGCCCATCCGGAGTTCCGGGTCAGCGCGTACGCCGTGGGTGGTACGGCCAGTGGCGTGGTCGCGCCGTCGTTCTCCACGCTGAGCGGCGAGGGCGCGCTCGAGTTCCGGGGCGTGCCGTACCGGGACTCGGTGCCGGCTGGCACGCTGGTCCTCTCATCGGGCATCGGCGGAGTGTACCCCAGGGGGATTCCGGTTGGCACGGTGACCGGGGTGGTGCGGGAGCAGGCCGGATGGGAGCGGGTCTACCGCCTGCTCCCCGCGGCGAGCCCCGCGGCCACCGCGCACGTCCTCGTGCTGGTCTCCCCACCCGGCACCAGCCTCGACCGGGCATTCCCCAGTGATTCCGCGGTGCGCGCAACGGAGCGGGACTCCATCGCCCACGTCCGGCGCGCCGACTCCCTCGAGGCGGCCAAGGCCCGCGGGGCGGGCTCGAAGGACACCACGCGGTGAGCGCCTCCCGCGCCAATCGGATCCAGCTCATCCTGGTGATGGCGCTCCTTGTGGTGCTGCACTTCTACCTGCGGCCCCGGCTCTGGAGCGCCCGGGTGAGCCCCGACTTCCTGCTCATGGGCCTGGTGTTCTTCGCCATGCGGGCCGGTCCGGGCGCCGGCGCCTTGGCGGGCTTCGCGGTGGGCATCGTGAACGACGCGCTCACACCCGCGGCGTTCGGCGCGGGCGCCCTGGCGCACACCGTGGTCGGCTACCTCGCCGCGTGGGGCCGGGCCGTGTTCTTCGCTGACAACCTGCTGGTGAACGCCGCGTTCGTCGCGGTGGCGCTCTGGGTGCGCGACGTGATTCTCCTGCTGGCGAGCGGCACCGCCCAAGGCCGGCTCCTGGTGGAGCTGACCCTCAACAGCCCGTTGCAGGCGATCTCCACCGCGGTGTTCGCGCTGCTGGTCCTGGCGGCCTTTCGCGAGTGGTTCGCCATCCGGCTCGACGTATGAGCGGCTTCGACACCTACCGGGTCCGGGAGCGGGCCGACATCGCCCAGTGGGTGCTGGTCGCCGCGTTCGTGCTCCTGGGGGGCGCGTTCTTCCGGACCCAGATCATCCAGCACGAAAAGTTTCAGCTCCGGGCCGAGACCAACCGGCTGCGTCCCATCGCGCTCACTCCGCCGCGCGGCACTATCTTCGACCGCGACGGCGGCGTCATCGCCGAGAACGTGCCGGGCTATTCGGTGAAGGTTCTGGCGCAGTCGGTCGACTCGCTGCGGGCGGTCATCGCGCGGATCGGACGGTTCGTGCCGATCGACACCGCCGATGTCGAGGAAGTGGTCCGCCGGTTCCGGCTGGCGCGGTACCAGCCGGCGGTGATCTTCGGCGACGCCACCTTCGAGACGATCGCCAGGCTGGAGGAGCACCGCGCGGTGCTTCCCGGCCTGGTCATCCAATCGGAGCCCAAGCGGCTCTATCCCGCCGGCAAGGCGGTGGCCCATCTGGTGGGCTACGTCTCCGAAGTCACCGAGAACGATCTGGCGGCCGAGCGGTATCCCGGCGCCGAGCTCGGGACCATCGTGGGCAAAGCCGGGCTGGAGCGGCAGTACGACGACACGCTCCGGGGGGTCGCCGGGGTCCGCTACATGGAGGTCAACGCACGGGGACGGCTGGTTCGGGAGGACGCCGGCGGTGCCTCGCTGCAGCCCACGCCGGGCCAGCCGATCATCACCACCGTCGACCTCGATCTTCAGCGCTTCATCGACAGCATCTGGCCGGCCGGCGTCCGCGGCGCGATGATCGCGATGACTCCGGGCGGTCAGATTCGCGCCCTGTATTCGGCGCCTTCCTACGACCCGAATGTCTTCGTGGGCGGGATTTCCCGGGCCAACTGGCGGTCGCTGAACGACGACGAGGCGAGGCCGCTGCTCAACCGCGCCATCCAGACCCGCTATCCCCCGGCCTCCCCGTTCAAGCTGGCGATCGGCGCCATGGCCCTCAAGCGTGGGCTCATCGGCCTCGACACCCACATGCCGACGCCCTGCCGCGGCGGGATGCGGCTGGGCAACCGGGTGTTTCGCTGCTGGAAGAAGGAAGGACACGGGTCACTCGACCTGATCGGCGCGGTGGCCAAGAGCTGCGACGTCTACTTCTATCAGGTGGGACTTCGCCTCGGGCTCAAGGCGATCATGGAGGACGGGGTGCTGATGGGGTTCCGGGATCGGAGCGGGATCGACCTGGAGAACGAAAAGA
>JACCRH010000362.1 GCA_013813675.1 Gemmatimonadales bacterium | reverse complement strand
CCCGCCACTCGGGAAGCGTTACCAGCGGGCTCACGCTACGCGTGCAGTGCTGAACGACCTGGAATACTCTGAAGCTGCCGGCGACCTGAGTATTCTTCAGGGATGGCAACACCCCGATTCAATGCGGTCGCCACGACACTTGCCCTCCTGTCGAGTGCGACCGGCTGTGCCGGCACGGCGCAAGGACCGGCTCAGGCTTCCCCACCGCCGGTCAGCCGATACCCATCCACCGAAGCGGACGCGCGGTTCATGTCCGCCATGATCGGCCATCACGCGCAGGCCGTGGTGATGGCCGGTTGGGCGCCCACCCATGGGGCCAGCCCATCGGTCCTCCGCCTGGCTGAGCGGCTGATGAGCGGCCAGCAGGACGAGATCGCCACCATGCAGCAGTGGCTGCGTGATCGCGGGCGGCCGGTGCCCCAGGGCCACAACGCGGAGCACGGCCATCTCATGCCCGGAATGCTGAGCGATGCGCAGCTGAAGCAACTCGAGGCGGCGAAGGGACCGGAGTTCGACCGGCTCTTCCTCACCTTCATGATCCAGCACCACCGCGGCGCGGTGGCCATGGTCAAGGAGCTGTTCGGCACCCCGGGCTCCGCCCAGGACGACACCGTGTTCAAGTTCGCCAGCGACGTCAACGTCGACCAGACCACCGAGATCGCCCGGATGGAGCGCATGCTGTCCGCGCTCCCGGGCGGTGACCCGTCCTCCTGACCACCCAACAAGGATCTCCGCATGACACTCGTCAGATTCCTCTCTGCCGCTGGCCTTGGCCTCCTGATCGGGTGCGCCGGCGCGACCTCGTCGGCTCCCGACGCCGCCGAGTCGGCCCGCGCGCCGCGCCCTGACCCGAGGGTCGGCCTCCGTCCAGGGCTCGAAGACGCGGGGGAAGCGGTGTGGAACCTGCGCGTGGTCTCCGAAACGCCGTCGCCGGAGCAGTTCGCCGGCGTCACCAACTCCGACCTGGCCTTCACCGGCACGTATGCCATTCAGGGCAACTACAACGGCTTCCAGGTGTGGGACATCGAGAATCCGAGCCGGCCCTCCCTGACGACGGCGTACGTCTGCCCGGCCTCGCAGAGCGACGTCTCGGTCTACCGGAACCTGCTCTTCGTGTCGGGCGAGGATCTCGCGGCGCGGCTCGACTGCGGCACCCAGGGCGTCCAGGACACGGTCAGCAAGGATCGCCTGCGGGGGCTTCGCATCTTCGACATCAGCGACATTCGCAATCCCAAGAACGTGGGCAATGTGCAGACCTGCCGCGGATCCCACACCCACTCGCTGCTGGTCGATCCCAAGGACACCACGAACGTCTACGTGTACATCTCGGGCTCATCGGTGGTCCGGTCCCCGGGCGAGCTCGCCGGCTGTGTGGCCACGATGCCCTCCGCGGATCCCACCACGGCCTGGTTCCGCATCGAGGTCATCAAGGTGCCGGTGGACCATCCGGAACAGGCGGCCATCGTCAGCTCTCCCCGGATCTTCGACGACCTGAAGGCGCCGGTGGCTCACGGCGAGACCCCAGCCGACAGCGCGGCGGCGGCGAAGGAGTTGGCCGAGGCCAAGGCGGCGGGGCGGTTCACCGTGATGATCCGGGGTGAGGAGACGATCCTCCCCGATGAGCAGGCCGACACCATTCTCAAGGAGATCGTGGGCGCCCGCGGTGGCAGCGGTCCGGCCACCGCCGCCGACAGCGGGATGCTGCGCCAGGCGCTGCCCCACCTGGTCGCCGCCCAGGTCGAGACCGAGCCGGACAGCACCAGCGGGCCCACCCAGTGCCACGACATCACCCTGTATCCGGCGATCGGCCTCGCCGGCGGCGCCTGCGAGGGCTACGGGCTGCTGCTCGACATCCGGGATCCGGTGCGTCCGGTCCGCATCAGCGAGGTGTCCGACTCCAACTTCTCCTACTGGCACTCGGCGACGTTCAATAACGAGGGGACCAAGGTCCTCTTCTCCGACGAGTGGGGCGGCGGCTCGCAAGCGAAGTGCCGGGTGACGGACAAGCGGGAGTGGGGCGCCGACGCGATCTTCACGGTCGAGGGCCGGCGGATGCGGTTCAGGAGCTACTACAAACTGCCGGCTCCGCAGACGGCGCAGGAGAACTGTGTGGCCCACAACGGCTCGCTGATTCCGATCCCCGGGCGTGACGTGATGGTGCAGGCGTGGTACCAGGGCGGGCTCTCGGTATTCGACTGGACCGATCCGGCGCACCCGGTGGAGATCGCGTTCTTCGATCGTGGGCCGGTGGATTCCACCCGGATTGCCAGCGGGGGATACTGGTCCACCTACTGGTACAACGGGTTCATCTACGGGTCGGAGATGGCGCGGGGGCTGGACATCTTCGACCTACAGCCGAGCGCGTTCATTTCGCAGAACGAGATCGACGCGGCGAAGTCGGTGCGGCTGGACTACTTCAACGTCCAGGGGCAGCCCAAATTCGTCTGGCCGAAGACGCTCGGGCTGGCCCGGGCGTACCTCGACCAGCTGGAGCGCTCGAAGGGCCTGGGGGCGGAGGAGATCGCGGCGAGCAGGGCGGCGTTGGCCAAGGCGGAGATGGGGTCGGGCGCCGAGCGGCGGGAGGCGTTGAGGCAGTTGGCGACTCGACTGGAGGCGGGGGTGAGTGCTCGGGATAGGGCGAAGGTGCGGACCTTCGCGGGGGTAGTGAAGCAACTGGTCGATGCTCCGCAGTTGGCGCGCGGGGAGTGATCCGACGTGGTTGAGGGCTGGACGCCCTCTTGGGTCATGACCAGCTTGACCAAATTGGTCAGATTCGGCAGATTCGAGCATGCCCCGCAAGCCCGTGGTTCGCGAAACGGTCAGCCTCTACGAGGCCAAGACCCACCTCTCCCGTCTGATCGAGCGCGCGGCGGCCGGTGAGGAGATCGTCATCTCCAAGTCTGGCCGCCCTCGCGCCCGATTGGTGCCGCTGGAGGACACCCGAGCGCGCCGGGTGCCCGGCCGGGGTAAGGGACAGTGGAGACTGCGCAAGGATTTCGACGCTCCGCTGCCCGACGAGTTGACCCTGGGCTTCGAGGGCCGCGGGTGAATCTGCTGCTCGACACCCATGTCCTCATCTGGTGGGATGAAGGCCGCCGGCTCGCGGCGGAGGCGCGGCGCGCGATCGCTGACGCGGACAGCATTTACGTCAGTGCAGCGTCCGCTTGGGAGGTCGCGATCAAGACCGGGCTCGGCCGCCTTCGCCCGATCCGCACGGTGGAACAGGCGGCCGAGGAGTCGGGGTTCCTGGAGCTACCGGTCACGTTTCGCCACGCCGAGCGGGTGGGTGAGCTTCCGCCGCATCACCGGGACCCCTTCGACCGGCTGCTGATCGCACAGGCCGGGGCCGAGGAGCTGACCCTGGTGACGCGAGACCCCGTCTTCGCGATGTACAGGGTGGAGGTCATCGGAGCTTGAGCCAGTTCGACGATGGCGCCGCCTGCGCTGGCAGTGAGGGCGCGCGAGCTTGATGCCTCTCGACCCCCCGCCTCACTGCTAGATGCAATGCGCCAGCGCAGCGACCGGGCGTTCGCGCTGTTGCTCTTAGCCCACTGGCCGGTAGCGCTTGGCCTGGAAGCGCTGCGCGGCACTTGGATCGCCGTGGCATCGAGCAGGTGATGATGGGAATGGAGCGCGGTCTCGGGGACAGCACCGATGGCCTGGCCTTGGCGGGCTCCCTCGAAGCGACTCTCTATGAGGTGAAGCGCACCTCGGCAACAGGGGTGGATGACCTGCGCGCTGTTGCCCGCCTCTGGGCCGAAATCGCCGCCGAACTCAGCGGATTCTCGGTGACTCATCCGATGGAATGGCTCGGCGAACGGTCCAGACGCTGGCTGAGGTGTCGGTAGTGAATGGTCAGGCGGCCACGGAGGCCGGCCTGGCCGCCCGCGAGATCGAGGGCGCCGTCGAAGCCATCGCGGCGAGCGCCCAAGAGCTGGACCGCATCTCCGGCGGCCTCCATCAGGCCACGCTGCGCTTCGCGGTTTGAGACGGAGAAGGGGTCGGACGCCGGGGCGGACCAGGAACGGTCGAGGATGCGGCGGAAGGTCGAAGTGCACATCCGCCTCCGGTCGCTCAGAGCGCACCCGCCAGCATCCACCCGCCCCAGGCGACCAGCGCGAGTCCCGCGACCTTGCCGATCCAGGCCCCGGCCCGGGCAACCTTCTCCACCAGCACGAGCCAGGCGATCGCGGCCACCCAGAACAGGTTCATGACGCCAGCCACGAACAGGAGCGCCATCAGCACCCAGCAGCAGCCCAGGCAGAAGAGGCCGTGCCGGAGGCCCATCACCAGAGAGCCGGCGCTCCCTTCGCGCCACTCGCTGCTGAGGAAGCCCAAGGGTGAGCGGCAGCGGCTGAGACACGCCGACTTGACCGGCAGCCACTGGTAGACCCCGGCGATCATCAGGAGGAGCCCCCCCAGGACCGGGTTGGTACTGGCCATCGCGGGCGATAACAGAGCGGCCTGGTGGAGTCCCCACTGCGTCAGCGCGGCGGCGGCGCTGAAGCAAGTCCACACGAGGAGGTACCCCGCCGCGAAGATCGCCGTGGGCGCCGCCGGGCTGGCGCGCTCCCGACGGCGCCGGTGGACCGTGGCGACCAGCAGAATCATCGGCGCGGCCGACGGCAGCATCATGGCCACCATCAT
>JACCRH010000320.1 GCA_013813675.1 Gemmatimonadales bacterium | reverse complement strand
CACTGCGTTCAGGGTGACAAGACACGAAGCTAGCGCGCTCTTGGCACGAACACGGGCGCTCACTCCATCAGCACCAGCGGAAACCGCTCACCGGCCGCCACCCGCTCCTCCAGCTCGGCGAAGCCGGCGTCCGGGTCGTAGCCGGCGTAGAGCCCCTTCTCCTGCGCGGCCGCCAGCCAGTCGGCCAACTCCGAGTCCACCGCGCCGGCGGTGCTGCGCTGCTCCCTCGCGGCCCGGACCGCCAGCCAGTCGGCATACTCGTTCTTCGGGTGCCGGCGGTGGCCCCGAAGCCAGGCCCACTGCACGTCGTGCCTTCTGCTCGCCGCGTCGAGCGCCTTCCACAGCTCCAGGTTCTCGATCGGGCCACCCTTCCGGGTCCAGCCGCGCGCCTTCCATCCTGCGACCCATTCCCGCATGCCCTTCACCAGGTACTGCGAATCCGACACCATGAGCGCGGCGAAGCGCGCGCCCTTCCGGGCCAGCAGCTCGAGGGCCGCCGCCGCCCCCCGCAACGCCATCCGGTTGTTAGTGGTGGCCGGCTCGTGCAGGAAGAAATCGCGGCGCTCGATCGCTTCGCTTCGGTCCCGCACCTCGATCAGCGCCGCTCCGCCGCCGGGGTTCTCACCCTCGCGTCCATTGCCCAGGCAGCTCTCGTCGAGGTGCAGGATGGCGACGGGCGCCCTCAATTGATCACCTGAAAGTGGTCGATGTCCCGCAGCATGAAGGGAAGCTCTTCGCCGGTCATGGGGAGGAATCCGATCAACGCCTCGTGGCGATCCACCGTCGTGATGCGCACTGCCACCACGATGTACTCGGTGCCCCGGCGCGACAGCGCGACGCGGAGTCCCCGGCGGACCGCGTTCTCCAGCTGATCCATGCGTTGGGTCGTCCAGCGAAGTGGCATCGGATTTCGGTGGAGGGTACGGCTAGAGCCGGCGGGTGATGCGGATCTGGCCCGCCGGTCCCGCCACCAGACGGCCGATGGCCGCGACCGCCGGCGTGCCCTCTTCGCGGAGGGCGTCGAGGAGCGCGGTCTCGTTCTCCTGCGGAACGGCGAGCAGGAGCCCGCCGGACGTCTGGGCGTCGACGCAGAGCACCCGCTCGTGGGGGAGCAGATCGTCGGCCCAGTCGAGGTCCTTTGCCGCCTCGAGGTTCCGCTGGGTCCCCCCGGGCACGATGCCCCGGGCCGCCAGGCTGAGCGCGTGCGGAAGCACCGGCAGCGACTCGAACGCCACCTGGGCCGCGAGGTTGCTGGCGGCGAGCATGTTGCCGAGATGCCGCAGCAGCCCGAAGCCGGTCACGTCGGTGGCGGCGCTGACGCCCACCCGGAGCGCCGCCTTCGCGGCGCCGTCATTGAGCGCCGTCATCGAGCGCACCGCGTCGCCCAGCCCGGCCTCGATCAACGCGTCTCGCTTGAGCGCGGTGGTGAGGATGCCGGTGCCGAGCGGCTTGGTCAGCACCAGCACGTCGCCGGCGTGGGCGCCGGCGTTGGTGAACATCCGATCGGGATGCACCTCGCCTATGACGACCATGCCGAAGAGCGGCTCCAGCGAGTCGATCGAATGGCCTCCCACCACGGCGCACCCGGCGCGCCCGGCGACCTCGGAGGCCCCCTTGAGGACGTCGCCCAGCAGCTCGAACGGCAGCTTCTCCCGGGGCCAGCCGACCAGGTTGAGCGCGAAGAGCGGCGTCCCACCCATGGCGTACACGTCACTCAGCGCGTTGGCGGCGGCGATGGCGCCCCACTGGGTGGCGTCGTCCACGATGGGAGTGAAGAAGTCCACGGTCGCGACCAGCGCCCGGTCGTCGGAGAGGCGGAAGACGGCGGCGTCGTCGCGGGTGGCGGCATCCACCAGGACGCGGGGATCGACTACGCCCGGCAAGTGGCTGAGAACCTGGGACAGCTCGCCGGGGCCGAGCTTGCAGGCGCAGCCCGCCCCGTGAGAGAACGCGGTCAGTCTGGTGCGGGATTTTTGCTCGAGCGCCTGGTCCGCCATGCCTGCTCCGGTCCTGGAATGCTGGGACCGGAAGTTACTACCGCGAGGCGGCCTCCACGAAGCCGGTGACCAGGCGGTGCATGCGCGGGTCGCGATCGGTGAGCGACTCGGGGTGCCACTGCACGCCGAGGACGAACTGGTTGCTGGAGTGTTCCAGCGCCTCGATCAGACCGTCGGGCGCCACCGCGGTGGACACCAGGCCCGGCGCCAGCTCCTTGACCGCCTGATGGTGCATGCTGTTGACCTTGAGCGGCGCGGTGCCCACCAGGGCGTCGAGCCGGGAGCCGGAGGTGACGGTCACCGGATGCGCCAGATGGTCGCGGGAGTAGCCGGCGGTGGGGAAATAATCGTGCTTGATCGCGTCACTGCGCTGCGCCGCGATGTCCTGGTAGAGCGTGCCACCCAGCGCCACGTTCACGATCTGCAGGCCGCGGCAGAGCCCGAAGAGCGGCTTTGCCTCCGCGATGGCCCAGCGGGCGAAGCGGAG
>JACCRH010000272.1 GCA_013813675.1 Gemmatimonadales bacterium | reverse complement strand
CTGGGGATCTCTAGAAAATACTTGATACCGCTGCTGGAGTGGGCCGACCTGAAAGGATTTACGTCATGGTACGACGGAGTCAGGAGGCTTCGGGCGCCGCGTCCCGCTTGACACCCAAACCGACGTTTCGCCATCTTGCGATTGATTGTCACTGCGTCCGCCCATCTCGGAGGTGCCCACCGTTCGACACCAAGTATGAAGAGGAGCGCCCATGGTCCGCTTTGCGTGGCCGGGGTGGTGGCTCGGGCTTATGGTGGGCATCGGCTCTCCGGCAGCGGCGCAGGCGAACCTGCCGCCCCCACGAATCGAGCTGAAGGAGAACTACCCCAATCCTTTTTTCCCGGCGACGACGATCCCCTTTTCGATCTCCAAGGAGGTCTGCGCCAGGGGGCATCAGCCGGTAGTCAGCCTGAAGATCTACAACGTGTTGGTGCAGATGGTCGCAATCCCGGTACTGGCGGACGGCTCGGCCGAACGGGTGGATAGCCTCCGCCTGAGGTGTGGTGAGTACCAGGCGTATTGGGACGGGAAGTATCTCGATGGCAGGCGCGAGGCGACGCCGGGCATCTACTACTACCAGCTCTCTGTGGATGGCGAGCGGTATACCCGGAAGATGATCGCGCGAGCCAGGCTCGCGAATCAGCCTTAGGGGCGGCCCATATGGTCGCCCCTCTGTGCTTCCGGGGCTTCAGCTGCCATTGCGGCAGAGCTTCGGGGAACGCGGTTTGCCACTATAGCGTGCCGTGGTGGCGCCAAGTTAAGCCATACCTCATCCCGAGGGAGCGCAGCGACCGAAGGAGCTTGCAGGCAGACGGGTCGAGCGCGACCGAAAAGGTCCTTCAGTCGCTGCGCTCCCTCAGGATGAGATAATCGGCTAGGATGCCAGGTTCCGGCCGAAGCCGTCGCAGGAGTCGCAACACACTGAAGCAAAGAGAGGCGTGATGATCCGACCGGATCGAATGACCATCAAGGCGCAGGAAGCTTTCCGCGAGGCCGGCGAGGACGCCCGCCGCCACGGTAACCCCGTGGTGAACGATGCCCACCTGCTCGCCGCCTTGCTGCAGCAGCCCGAAGGCGTAGTGCGGCCGCTCCTGCAGAAGGCGGGCGTGAACGTGACCCGCCTGCTGGAGGAAGTCGGGCGCGAGATCGACCGCTTTCCCAAGCAGGAAGGATCGGGGGCGGAGCCTACCTTCAGCCGGGAGCTGCACCGGGTTTTCGACCGGGCGGAGGAGGAGGCCCGGAAGCTGGGCGACGCCTACGCGTCCACCGAGCATTTGCTGCTGAGCCTGGCGGAGGAGAAGGGAACCGCCGCGCGCACCCTCCTGAGCGCCCAGGGGGTCTCCGCGGAGGACCTGCGCCAGTCATTGACGGAGGTCCGGGGATCCCACCGGGTGACGGACCAGTCTCCAGAGGAGAAGTACCAGTCGCTCGAGCGCTTTACCCGCAATCTGACCGACCTGGCCCGGCGCGGAAAACTGGATCCCGTCATCGGCCGCGACGAGGAAGTGCGCCGGGTCATGCAGGTGCTCTCCCGGCGCACCAAGAACAATCCCGTCCTCATCGGCGAGCCCGGCGTGGGCAAGACCGCGATCGTGGAAGGCCTGGCGCAGCGGATCGTCAACGGCGACGTGCCCGAGTCGCTTCGCGGCCGCGAGGTGGTCGCGCTCGATATCGCCCAGCTCCTGGCCGGCGCCAAGTTCCGGGGCGAGTTCGAGGAGCGGCTCAAGGCGGTGGTAAAGGAGCTGACCGAGAGCGAGGGGAGGTACATCACCTTCATCGACGAGCTTCATACCATCGTGGGCGCCGGCGCCGCCGAGGGCGCCATCGACGCCAGCAACATGCTCAAGCCCGCGCTGGCCCGGGGCGAGCTCCGCGTGATCGGCGCGACCACTCTTGACGAATATCGCAAGCACATCGAGAAGGATGCCGCGCTGGAGCGCCGCTTTCAGCCGGTCCTGGTAAGCGAGCCCAGCGTGGCGGATACGATCGCGATCCTGCGCGGCCTCAAAGAGAAGTACGAAGTTCACCACGGCGTGCGGATCACCGACAACGCGCTGGTCGCGGCAGCGACCCTCTCCGACCGCTACATCGGGGACCGGTTCCTTCCGGACAAAGCCATCGACCTGGTGGACGAGGCGGCGAGCCGTCTTCGGATCGAGATCGACAGCCTGCCGCAGGAGATCGACGAGGTCGAGCGCCGCCTGGTCCAGCTCGAGATCGAGCGGCAGGCGCTCTTGAAGGAAAAAGACAAGGATGCACGTGCGCGTCTCGCGGCGGTCGAGCAGGAGATCTCCGCGCTCCGGGAGCGCACCGCCGGCATGAAGGCACAGTGGCAGTCGGAGAAGGACGCGATTCACGAGCTGCAGGAGCTCAAGGCCGAGTTGGAAGAGCTGCGCAGTGAGGTGGAACAGGCCACCCGGTCGGGCGACCTCCAGCGCGCGGCGGAGCTGCGCTACGGCCGCATCCCCGAGCTGGAGCGGACTTCGGAGGAGCGCCAGCGAAGGCTGGCGGAGATCCAGAGCGGCGGGAGCTATCTGAAGGAGGAGGTGGACGCGGAGGACATCGCGGACATCGTCTCCCACTGGACCGGCATCCCGGTGTCCAAGATGATGGAGAGCGAGCGGGAGCGGCTCGCGCACCTGGAGAATGAGCTGGCCCGCCGGGTGGTGGGCCAGGAGCAGGCGGTCACGGCCGTCGCCAACGCGGTGCGGCGGAGCCGGGCCGGGCTGGGAGACCCCAATCGCCCCACCGGTTCGTTCATCTTTCTCGGCCCGACCGGCGTGGGCAAGACCGAGACGGCGCGGGCGCTCGCCGAGTTCCTGTTCGACGACGAGCGGGCCATGGTACGGCTGGACATGTCGGAGTACATGGAAAAGCACTCGGTGGCGCGGATGATCGGGGCGCCGCCGGGCTATGTCGGGTACGAGGAGGGGGGCCAGCTCACCGAGGCGGTGCGCCGCCGGCCGTACAGCGTCATCCTCTTCGACGAAATCGAGAAGGCCCACCCCGACGTCTTCAACGTGCTGCTGCAGCTTCTGGACGACGGACGGCTCACCGACAGCCAGGGGAGGGTGGTGGATTTCCGCAATGCGGTGGTCATCATGACCAGCAACATCGGCAGCCAGTACATCGTGGACGCCGGCGGCGCCAACTGGGAGCGCGTAGAGCAACGGGTGCGGGACGAGCTGCCCAACCACTTCCGGCCTGAGTTTCTGAACCGGGTGGACGACATCATCGTCTTCCGTCCGCTCTCCCGCTCCGACCTGGTGCGCATCGTGGATCTGCAGCTGGTCCGGCTGGAGCGGCTGCTGGCCCAGCGGCACCTCAAGCTGGAGGTCTCGCCCGAAGTCCGTGAGCTGATAGCGGAGCAGGGCTATGATCCGGTGTACGGCGCACGGCCACTCAAACGCGTGATCCAGCGCGAGCTGCAGAACCGCATCGCGCTGGAGTTGCTGGAGGGGACTTTCAACGAGGGAGACACCATCCGGGTAGAGCGCGACGGCCAGTCGCTCAAGCTCGAGCTGGGCCACCCGTCGCCCGAGCCGGAGCTGGTCAGTGCGTAGGGGGACGCCCTCTCCCAGCGACCTCATCGGGATGGAGGCGGCCCTTCGCCTGGCGCGGGCCGCCTCCGTCCGGGAGGAGGTTCCGGTCGGCGCGGTGATCGTCGCCGATGGGGACGTGCTCGCCGAGGCCCACAACGAGACCATCCACCGCCGGGACCCGACCGCGCACGCCGAGATGCTGGCGTTGCAGCGCGCGTTGCAGAAAGCCGGTATGGACCGGCTGCCCTTCGCCACTATGTACGTGACTCTCGAGCCGTGCGCGCAGTGCGCCGGCGCCATGGTGCTCGCCAAAGTTGGCCGGCTGGTGTTCGGCGCGTACGACGCGCGCTACGGGATGGCGGGATCGGTGTACGATCTTCTTCGGCACCCGCGTCTCAATCACCGGCCCGAAGTCGCCGGCGGCCTGCTGGCGGAGGAGTGCGGGGATCTGCTGAAGCGCTTCTTCCAGAGCCGCCGGGCGACATTGTGAGGTGTGGAGTCCGGTAGTAATGTCACCCTGAGCGTAGCGAAGGGGACCATGCCAGCATGGCCCCCTTCACTGCGTTCAGGGTGACAGCGGGAGGCTGGCGCCTCCGCTGTCACTTAGGCGTCAGGTTCTTCCGCAGGGCTCCCACGTCCAGCACCGGCATCCCACCTTCGGTCGGTACGATGAGCACCACATTGCTCGAGGTGCGCAGGTCGTGCA
>JACCRH010000246.1 GCA_013813675.1 Gemmatimonadales bacterium | reverse complement strand
ACCACCAGGGTGCCGGCGGGGAAAGTGGTGTCGAGTATTTCTTGCACCAGGCCGCCCACCAGGTATCGGCTGACTCCGCCGAGCGCACTGCCGGCGGCGATGTACCAGAGCATGCGCAAAAGTATACCTTTCCAGCGTGCTCCGCCTCGCCATCGCTCAGCTTCGGCCCAAGAAGGGCGCCTACGAAGAGAACCTCTGCCGGCTGGGGGCGCTCTTCCGGGAGGCCGGGGGCTGGACCGAGCCACCGGCTCTCGTGGTGGCGCCGGAGACGGCGCTCACCGGCTACTTCCTCGAGGGCGGCGTCCGGGACCTCGCCGTCTCCGCCGACCAGCTCTTCGACGACCTCGCTCGCCAGCACCGCGACGCCAAGGCGCCACCGTTCGACGTCTCCCTCGGCTTCTACGAGGTCCACCGGAACCGTCTGTATAACTCGGCGATCTACGCCGGGCTGGGCGGCAGCGACGCGGGCATCCGCCATGTGCACCGGAAGGTGTTCCTTCCCACCTACGGCGTGTTCGACGAGGAGCGCTTCGTGGAAGCCGGCCGCAGCGTGCAGGCGTTCGACACCGCGTGGGGCCGCGCGGCGGTGCTCATCTGCGAGGACGTCTGGCACTCGTTCACCCCGATGCTGGCGGCCCTGGACGGCGCCCAACTCATCATCGTCCCGAGCGCGAGTCCGGCGCGGGGTCCGGTACCGGAAGACGATGCCAGCGCCGGCCGGCCCGCGAGTCTGGGCCGCTGGAGCCGCATCGTCCAGGACATCGCCGGGGAGCACGGAGTCTACGTCGCCCTCGCGCAGCTGGTGGGGTTCGAGGGGGGAAAGGCATTCCCTGGTGGTTCCATCGTGGCATCGCCGCGGGGCGACCTGGTCGCGCAGGGGCCCATATTCGAGGAAGCCTTGATTCCGGCGACGCTCGATTTCGAGGAGATCACCCGCGCGCGGGCTGATCTGCCGCTTCTGGCCGACCTCGAGATGCGGCTGCCGCATCTGCTGGGATCACTGCACGCGGCGCGGCGGGACAAGGGGCGGAACGGCGGAACAGCGGAACGGCGGAAGGACGCAGAGCAGGCGCGCGGGGCCGAGGCAGGCCAGGCAAAGAAGAGCTCATCCCGCGCCCGCCGTTCCGTGGTTCCGCCGTTCCGCCCTCACACCGACCCGCTCGCCATCGACCCTGGGCTCACCCACCGCTGGCTGGTCGAGTTCCTTCGGGACGAGGTGCAGCGCCGTCGGGGGTTCGAGAAAGTAGTGATCGGATTGTCCGGTGGGGTAGATAGCTCGCTCGTGGCGTGCCTCGCGGCGGAGGCCCTGGGCGCGGAAAACGTCATCGGCGTGCGGATGCCGTACCGCACCTCGAGCCCAGAGAGCCTGCAGCACGCCCAGCTGGTGATCGACGCGCTGGGCATCGGCGCCCTTACGGTCGACATCAGCGCCGCGGTGGACGGCCTGGCCGGCGCGATCGGTGGCGCGCCTGACCCCGCCCGCCTCGGCAACATCATGGCCCGTGCCCGCATGATCACGCTGTTCGACATCTCGGCCGCTCAGCGAGCGCTTCCGGTCGGAACCGGCAACAAGACCGAGCGGCTGCTGGGCTACTTCACCTGGCACGCCGACGACTCGCCACCGGTGAACCCGATCGGCGACCTCTTCAAGACCCAGGTCTGGAGCCTTGCCCGGCACGTCAACGTGCCCGAGGTGATCGTGTCGAAGCCCGCCAGCGCCGATCTCATCCAGGGCCAGACCGACGAGGGCGACTTCGGCATCTCCTACCCCCGAGCCGACGCGATCCTGCACTGGATCCTGCTCGGCTACCGCAATGCCGACATCCTGCCGCTGGGCTTTACCGAGGAGGAGCTGGCGCTGGTCCGCCGCCGTCTCGACTCGACCCACTGGAAGCGCCGGCTCCCCACCGTCGCGATGCTGAGTGCCACGGCGATCGGAGAGTACTACCTGAGGCCGGTGGACTACTGACAGCACCAGTTGGAGGGGTGATGGGCGTACCATCGGTTTCGTGAGCAAGAGCTGACACGGTGGGCGGCGTTTCACGTACCTTTCCGCTCAGTCGTTGATTCGTTTCGCCGAGTCACCCTTCCGCTCCCTGACCCAGGTCCGATGACCGCCGACTCCCGCCCGATGTCCCATTCCACCGGCACCATCACCACCTTCGTGATGCCGCACATGCAGAATGTGCGCGGAGACCTGTTCGGCGGTGAGCTGATGGCGCTGGTGGACCAGGCCGCGGCGGTGGCGGCGATCCGGCACGCGGGCGGACCGGCGGTGACGGCAAGGATCGACCGGGTGGACTTCAAGGAGCGAATTCCAGTGGGCGCGCTCGTCACCTGTGTCGCGACCGTGGACTTCGTCGGCAACTCCTCGATGGACATCACGGTGGACGTATACGCCGAGAAGGTGAGCACCGGTGACCGGCGGCACACCAATACCGCCCACGTGATCTTCGTCGCCCTCGACGACGAGGGAAAGCCCAAACGGGTACCGCGCCTGGTGCCCGAGACCGACGAGGAGCGGGAGCGCTACGCCAAGGCAGAGGAGCATCGGCGCGGGCAGCCGCGGAAGTGAGCGGTGCGGGGGTCGTCGGGCCGGGCTTCGAAGCGGTCGATCAGGATGACCCTCCGGACCACGCCGCCCAGCGTCCGGGCCAACGGCGACGCGGTCGGCGCCCTGATGGCCGACGCCACGGCGGCGCAGCTCGCGCTCTGGCGGGCGGACCCGGCAAGGCCGCCGCTACTCTACGTCCGGCCGAGGGTCGAACGGAACGCCACTTTCCGGGTGGACCGCGTTCGCCGGTATGCCGAGGAAGGGTATCGGGCGACACGCACGGCGCTGGCCGACGCCGGATGGCCTTGACCCGGATGACGCAGGGGGCAAATTGACCACATGAAAGCTTCGGAAGCGATGGTGCCCGATCCCCACGTCGCGGTCGCCGGTGCAATGGCGAGCGAAGTGGCGATCATGCTCAAGACCCGCAACATCTCGGTCGTCCCGGTGGTGGACGACCACCGTACCCGCCGATTTCTCGGCACGCTGAGCGACCGCGACCTCGTCACCCGCTGCCTGGCCGAAGGCAAGCATCCGTGGCATACCAGGGCCGACACCCTGATGCGGACCAACTCGCCTGTCGTCCAGCCGGAGCTGGAGCTGGAGGGATACCGGGTGCGCATGGACCTCGACCCCAATGAATCGCACCTCAGGCCCACGATCACCGTGGTGGACGCCGACCGGAGGGTGGTAGGCTTCATCAGCCATCCGGAACAGGTGGCCGGAATCGAGATCGTATGGGGTGATCATGCCTGACTTCAAGCTGTTCAGTCTCCCGGAAGCCGAGCGCACGCTCCCACTGGTGCGGGGGATCGTGCTGGACCTGACGCACGAGTATCCGGTCTGGCGCGCCGCGGTGTCGCGCTTCGAGCTGCTGACGGGTGGCGCCCGCGCCGACTGGGGCGAGACCGGGGAGCTGCTGGCCGCGCGGGAGGAGGTGGCCCGCCACGCCGACCTGATCAACCGCTACCTGCAGGAACTCGAGGCGGTCGGCTGCGTCTTTAAAGGGTTCGACGCGGGGCTGGTGGATTTTTACTCCCTCCGGGAGGACCGGCCCATCTTTCTCTGCTGGAAGCTGGGCGAGGAGCGCATCAGCCACTGGCACGAGATCGACGCGGGCTTTTCCGGGCGGCAGCCGATCGACGGCGCCATCCTCTCCGCGATGCCCTCGTGATCCGCCTCTGGGTCTTCCTGCACATCATCGGCTTCACCTTATGGATCGGCGGCGGGGTCGCGTCGATGGTCGCGGGGATCGCGTCCAAGGGTGAGGAGCGGGCCCGGCTGGGCGCCGTGGTCCGGGCGCAGGCCGCGGTGCAGAAGGTGCTGGTGGCACCGGGCGCGCTGCTGACGGTGTTATCCGGCCTGATGCTCACCTTCGCGGTGACGAACCTGCGGGGTGGCGAAGCGGGTTTCAACATCTGGCTGGTACTAATGCAGGGTGCCGGATTCGTCGGCGCGCTGCTGGTCCTGATGGTAGGCCTTCCCACGGCGTCCAAGCTGGCGCGGATCGATCCCGAGGGACCCAACGGCCCCTACTTCGACGAGCTTCGGCAGCGGCAACGGATCACGGCGTCGATCGCGGGGGCGTTTGCGCTGGTGGCGCTGGTGGGCGGAGCGATGTTGGCGTAGGACCTAGTGTTCTGGCCGGTGGAGCGGTGGGTGGGGGTGACGGTCCCTTCGCTGTGCTCAGGGTGACACGTGTTCCGATCGCGTCCGGTCTGCCGTTGTCACCCTGAGCGCAGCGAAAGGGCCGAAGCCAGGTCCAACCACCTCGGATTCTGACTCTCGATCAGCTCGATCTTCCGCATCCGCCGCCACCCCTTCAGCTGCTTCTCCCGCCTGATCGCCTCCCGAACGTCGCCGGTCTGCTCCACGAAGACGAGCCGGATGGCCTCGTGTCGATACGCATGGTCATCCGGGTGAATCCCGGCACGGTGCTCAGCCATCCGTCTGGCCAAGTCGTTGGTCACACCGATGTAGAGCTCACGGGTCTTGCTGGCGAGGATGTAGACGGAGTACTGGCGGGACATACGGCAGGATTGCGAGGGACGGTCAACGTTGCGTCAAGCGACGCTATGGCCCCTTCGCTGCGCTCAGGGTGACAATCGGCCGAACACCCGGACAATCGGCCGAACATCCGGACAATCGGCCGAACACTCGGACAATCGGCCGAACACCCGGACAATCGGCCGAACACCCGGACAATCGGCCGAACACCCGGACAATCGGCCGAACATCCGGACAATCGGCCGAACATCCGGACAATCGGCCGAACATCCGGACAATCGGCCGAACACCCGATTGTATGGCGCTCACACGTGCAGGACGCTCACACGCGATTTCTCCCGGCTATGTCACCCTGAGCGCAGCGAAGGGGCCAAGACTCCCCTCGCGGCCCCTATCGCTGTGCGTCTCCCAGTCAGGCATGCCGCCCTCACTGGGCACTCTCCGCAGCGCGCCACTCGTGCGGTGCAGACTAACGCGCCCAATTCCATGATCGCCTGGTTGAAGCCCCACGCTGCATTGCCCTTCCGAGGAACGATGGTGGCGGCAGTCTTCCACACCCGCCGCGCTACCGCGATCCCCCGCAGCCTGGGATGAAACGCCCTCTGAATTACCCGTGCGACGTTCGTGTCCACGGCGGGCGTCGCCCGCTGGTACGCGAAGCAGGCCACCGCGCCCGCCGTATACCGGCCCACACCGGGCAGGCGCATCAGCGCCGCCGGATCCGCCGGCACCACTCCGCCGTGCTCTCCCACCACCACCTGGGCCAGCCGGTGCAGGTTCGCCGCACGCCGGTAGTAGCCCAGCCCTTCCCAGCTCTCCCGCACGGTCGCGGCGGGGGCGGCGGCCAGCGCCTCGATGGACGGATAGCGCTTCAGGAAGCGATCGTAGTACGCCTCCACCCGCGAGACCTGGGTCTGCTGCAGCATGAATTCGGAGACCACGATGTGGTACGGATCCCGGGTGCGGCGCCAGGGCAGATCCCGGCCATGGCGCCGGAACCAGCGGAGCAGGCGCCGGCGGAACTCCGATGCCTGGAGCTTGCGGTCGGCCCTAGACTTACGCGGCATGGGGGGCGAAGATACGTCCGGTCGACCCCCCGGCGCTATCGGACCACGGACATCATGGACGCCCAGACACTAGATCTCCGCCGCTTCGTCGGCCGCTGGACGCTCAACGCCCTGTCTCACGTCGGGCGGATCTCCCTGCTGATGTTGGACGCCATCCGGAGCCTCAGCGAGTGGCGGGTCTGGTTCCCCCGGACCATGACCGAGGCGTGGAACATCGGGGTCGGCAGCCTCTTCATCGTCCTCCTGATCTCCGGCTTCGCCGGGGCGGTCACGGCGCTCCAGGCGCGCTACCAGTTCACCGGCACCATCCCGATCTACTTTCTCGCCGGCGTGGTCGTCGAGTCCATCGTGCTGGAGCTGGGCCCGGTGCTGACCGGACTGGTACTCGCGGGCCGAATCGGTGCCCGCTACGCAGCGGAGCTGGGGACGATGCGGGTGACCGAACAGATCGACGCGCTGGAGAGCCTGGGCCGCTCGCCGGGCTCGCACCTCATCGTCCCCCGGGTGCTGGCCGGGTTCATCATGATCCCGGTACTCGTCATCCTGGCCGACGTGATGGGGATCTTCGCCGGCTGGTTTTCGATGACGATGGTGCTGCCGATCAGCAACGAGGACTTCACCTACGGCGCCCGCTCCTTCTGGCGCCCGTTCGACGCCACCTACTCGGTGATCAAAGCGTTCTTCTTCGCCGGCTCGATCACCATCGTCGCCTGTTACATGGGCTTCAATACCCAGCAAGGCGCGGAGGGGGTCGGCCGCGCGACCACCGGCGCGGTGGTCAGCAGCTCGGTGCTCATCCTGCTGCTCGACGTCCTGCTCGCCAACCTGCTGCTCAGCACATGATCATGCTTCGGGACGTCCACAAGCGCTTCGGCAGCCAGACGGTGCTGGATGGCGTGAACCTCGACGTGCAGGAGGGCGAGACGCTGGCGCTGCTGGGGCCGTCGGGCACCGGCAAGAGCGTGCTCCTCAAGCACATCATCGGCCTGATCCGACCCGACTCGGGCACCGTGGTGGTGGACGACGAGCACGTGGGCAAGCTCAAGCGCAAGCAGCTCGCCGCGCTCCGCTCCCGGATCGGCTACGTCTTCCAGAACGGCGCCCTCTTCGACTCCATGAACGTGCTGGAGAACGTCCGCCTCGGCATCACCGACGGAGACAAGTACCGGAACGACGAGTACGCCACGCAGCGGGTCGCCGAGTGCCTCAAGCTGGTCAATCTCGCACCGGAGGTCGTGGCGAAGTTCCCCGCCGAACTTTCGGGCGGGATGCGGAAGCGGGTGGGGATCGCTCGGGCGATCGCGGGAAGCCCGAAATACCTGCTGTACGACGAGCCCACCTCGGGTCTCGACCCGGTCAATGCCGACGTGATCGACAGCCTGGTCAAGCGGCTCGACAACGAGCTGGGCGTGACCAGCGTGATGGTGACGCACGACGTGCGCGGCGCCTTCCGCACCGCCGACCGGCTGGCGCTGCTCACCGGGGGGAAGATCGTGCAGCAGGGCTCCCAGGAGGAATTCCTGAAATCCCGCAATCCCAAGGTCCAGGAATTCCTGGAGCGTGACTTCCCCGACGCCACTTTCGCCGCATGAGACCGACATGGATGTGAGCTATAAGAGGGAAGTCGCCGTCGGCAGTCTGGTAATCCTCGCAGTCGTGCTGTTCATCGTCGGGTCGAGCTGGCTGAAAGGCAGCTCAATCGGGGCGGACGAGGACGAGTTCTGGAGGATCCAGTTCACCACCGCCGGCAACCTCAAGGCGAGCTCAGTGCTGAAGATCTCCGGCGTGGCGGTAGGGAAGGTGGAGAGGATCCAGCTCGCGGAGGTGGGGAAGGTGATCGTGTCGGTGACGCTGCCGGACAAGATCGTGCCCAAGGTGGACGCGACGGCCAAGATCGTGGCGGTGGGATTCGTCGGCGACGCGGCAATCGAGTTCGACCCGGGCGACGCGCCGCAGACCCTCTCGCGCAAGCGGGTGATCATCGGGTCGCAGGACGCCGGCCTGAGCGACCTCGCCCAGACCCTGGGCGACCGGGCCGACAGCGTTCTTCTCGGCGCCCAGCAGATCGTCAATAAGCGCACCGCCGACGAGCTGTACGCCACCCTCACCGCGCTCCAGGGCACGCTGAAGGCGGCGGAGCGCACCATGGGCGTCTATGGCGACCCGAGTAAGGGGCCGACCGGGCAGCTCACCAGAACCCTGGGGTCGCTGGAGCAGCTCACCACTCGGCTCGACAGCACCCTGGCCAATCCGGCGCTGTCGCGCACGCTCAACCGGGCCGACACGCTGACGGCCAACCTGGCCGGCATGACGGCGCAGCTCACTTCGACAGGGGCCCGGCTCGACACGCTGCTGCTGGGGATGAACCAGGGCCGAGGCACGCTGGGGAAGTTCGCCACCGATACCGGGTTCTATGCCGACATCCGGAAGCTCTCCCAGTCCATGCAGCAGTTGCTGGACGAGCTGAAGAAGCACCCCGGCAAGATTCCGGTGACGGTGAAGCTGTTCTAGGGCGTCTGTCACCCTGAGCGCAGCGAAGGGGGCCATGGCGGAGATGGCCCCCTTCGCTACGCTCGGAGTGACAGACGCAGTTTCGCCGTTCCCCCCCGGCTCCACGGCTCCGCTTACATTCTCCCCATGCTGACCGCCACCTTCCTGGGCACCGGAGCCGCCACTCCTACCGTCGATAGAAACGTCGCCGGGCTGGCCATCCAGCGGGAAGGCGAGACGATCCTCTTCGACTGCGGGGAGGGGAACCAGCGGCAGATGATGCGCTACGGGGTGGGGTTCTCCTTCAGCGAGATCTTCTTCAGCCATTACCACGCCGACCATATCCTGGGCGTCACCGGGCTGCTCAGGACCATGGGGCTGCAGGACCGGAGCGCCCCGGTCGCGCTCTACGGCCCTCGGGGGGCCCAGAGGATCCTCGGCGCCGTGATCATGCTGGGCATCGAGCGCAACAAGTTTCCGGTCGAGATCCGCGAGATCCGGCCCGGCGACCGGCTCTCCCGCGACGGGTACGACATCGTCGTGTTCGAGACCGACCACCGGCCCGACACCGTGGGCTATGCCCTCGCCGAGCACACCCGGCTCGGCCGGTTCGACCCCGAGCGGGCGCGCGCGCTGGGAGTGCCGGAAGGGCCGCTCTGGGGAAGGTTGCACAAGGGTGAGACCATCGCGCTGGAGGACGGCCGCAGCGTTTCGCCGGACGAGCTGGTGGGCTCGCCGCGGCGTGGGCGGACCCTGGTCTATTCGGGCGACACCCGACCCAGCCTCGCCGTGGTCGGGGCCGCGCGAGGAGCGGACCTGTTGATTCACGAGGCAACCTTCGGCAGCGACGAGCTGGAGCGGGCCAAGGAGACCGGCCATTCCACCGCGGCGGAAGCGGCGCGAGTCGCGGTGGAGGCGGGGGTGACGCGCCTCGTCCTCACCCACATCAGCCCGCGTTACACCCGAGATGCGCCCGAGCTGCTGGCCGAAGCGCGGGCGGTCTTTCCGGAGACTGTCATCGCGCGGGATGGTATGGTTGTCGAGGTTCCGTTTGCAGAATAGCTCGGTGAATGCGCCAATTGGGGCTTTCGTCCCTTTCGCTCAGAGTGACAATGGCGCGGACGCCAGGGTCAAACCGCCGAACGGCTGGGCTTTACATCCCTGGCAGGCGGGGTGTCAGGTCTCCCGGTGGCGCGGACGATGTTGCGCAGCATCCCGGCGAACACCATTTGATGGATTCCCCAGAGCGCATACCAGTAGAGTAGCCCGGCCGTCCCGACCGGATCGAAGAGCGCGGTCTGTCGGATGAGGCTTCCGCCATTCTCCGGGGTGACCTCGAACTGAAGCCAGGCGCGGCCCGGAAGCCGCATCTCGGCCGCGAGACGAAGCAGGCGGCCCGGCTCCACCTCCTCGACCCGCCAGAAGTCAAGCGTATCTCCCACCATCAACGTCTTGGGATCCCGGCGGCCACGCCGCAGACCCGGGCCGCCCACCGCGATGTCGAGCAGCCCGCGCAGGCGCCACAGACGATTTCCGTAGTACCAGCCGGCGTTGCCGCCGATCCGTGCTATGGGGTCGAATGCCTGTTCGGTGGCACATCCCACCCATGCCGCCCGGGAGTCCACCCGGCGTGACCCGAACCGGACTCCGCCCCAGCCTCGAGGGCTGCGCTGCGAAGAGAGTGCGTCGGACCACCGGGTAGCGGCGAAGCCGAGGTCTTCGTTGACCAGCGCGCGGGCGAGCACCTCGTGGATTCCGCGGGGTCGCACGCCGAAATCGCGTAGCGCGCGGCCGTCATGGACCACCGTCGCGTTCCGCACGCCGTCGATCAGCTCGCGGCCGACCTGGGCGTACACCGGCGAGACCAGCGCCAGCCAGAGGCTGGAGAGCCGCGGCGTCAGCAGGGGCACCGGCAGCATCACCCGCCGGAGTCCGCGGAGTCGTCCGTACTCCCGCATGAGGTCGCCGTAGGACACCCGGTCGGGGCCGCCAATTTCGTAGATGGCGCCTTCTCCATCCGTGAGGTCGAGCGCCGCGACCAGATAGGCCACCAGATCCTCGATGCCGATCGGCTGGGTGGGAGTGTCCACCCAGCTTGGCGTCACCATGGCGGGAAGCTTTTCCACCAGCGCCCGGACCAGCTCGAACGACAGGCTGCCCGAACCGATCACGATCGAGGCGCGGAATTCGATCGTGGGAACGCCGGAATCGCGGAGGATCCGTCCGACCTCCTGCCGGCTCGCGAGGTGACGGGAGAGCTGGTCGCCTTTGCCGAGCGCGCCGAGGTAGACGATCCGGCGCACCCCCGCGTCGCGGGCGGCCGTGGCGAACGACTCGGCGCCTTTGCGGTCGTTCGCCGCGTAATCGCGGGAGGTCGCCATCGAATGAATCAAGTAGTAGGCGGTATGGACGCCATGGAGCGCCTGGGCGAGCGATCCCGGGTCCAGCACGTCGCCCGCGACGACCTCGGTGCCGGGACCGACTCTGGAACGGAGATACTCGGGCGTTCGAGCCATGCAGCGGATGGATCGTCGGTCAGCCTCGAGCGCGCGGCGCAGCCGGCCGCCCACGTAGCCGGTGGCGCCGGTGAGCAGCGTGAGCCCACCGCCGCTCACGGCACGTCCTCCGCCGCAAGGCGCTGAAGCAGCGTGCGGAAGTCCGGCAGGGAGTCGAGCACCACCGCGCCCGTGTTCTCAGCCGAGAGACGGATCTCGGGCGCCGCGGCACCTCCCAGGATCAGGGGCACCCGCTCGGGCAGGCCGGCACGAGTCTCCCGCAGGGTGGCCAGGAAATCGCGATCGTCCGACAGGTACACCAGGCTGATGGCGACAGCGCGCGCCTCGGTTTGGCTCGCCGCGCTGAGCAGGTCGGCCACCGGCAGGTCGGGGCCCAGGTAAGTCACTGCCCACCCCTCCGCGGCCGCGCTCACCGCCACCATGAGCGCACCCAACTCATGGACCTGGCCTGGTGGGGTCGCCACGACCAGGCGCGGCGCCGGGCCGCTCACTTCATATACCCGGAGCAGCCAGCCGAGCGTTCTGCGGAAGACGGTGGTCGCCATGTGCTCCTGCGCCACCGACACGGACTGCTCCGCCCAGCCATGTCCGATGTCCTCCAGCGCGGTCGCCACGACCCCTTCGAGAAAATCCGGGACGCCGAGCGTGACGGCGGCGCGCTCGAGTGTGGCCTGGAGGTCTGTCGAGTCGAGCCGGCGGGTCGCCCGCAGTGCCGCCCGGGTGAACTCCCGAATGGTCTCGGCGCGCAGCCGATCGGCGGCTGGGGAGCTGCTGTCGCCGCCGTGGAGTCTGGCCGTCTCCGCGTGCCCGCTGGACTCCTCGTCCAGCTGAGTCAGAGCGCCGAGGCTGAGCGAAGCGATTCGGCCAATCGCGTGGCCGTGATCCGTCAGCCGGCGGAGGCGGCGCAGACGCTCGATGTCGAGATGGGAGTAGAGCCGCTGACCGCCCTCGCTCCGGGTGGGCGTCACCACGCCGTACCGACGCTCCCAGGCGCGGAGGACGTGAGGAGTGAGGCCGGTGCGAAGGGCGACCAGACGCACGGGGAATCGGGGGAGTTGATGCTCGCTAAGGTCGTTCACGGACGGAAATTAGATCTTTGTATAGATAATGTCAAGGAAATACCTGGACACTACCTTGACAAGGCACAAGAGCGACCATAGGTTGTTGGACAAGGATTAGACGGCAACCTCTCACTGTAAGGACGAGTAACATGAAGAAACTGGACGTGATCGCCGCCGTGCTCCTGGTGGTTGGCGGCCTCAACTGGGGCATAGTTGGGGTGACAGGCTCGGACCTCGTTGGAGCCCTCTTCGGCAACCTGAGCCCGATTAGCAGAGCGGTCTATCTAGTGGTCGGTCTCGCTGCCCTGTACCAGGCTGTTCAATGGAAGGCCATCCAACACCGCTGGCAGCCCGCCTTCGCCAAGTAAGGTTGTGAAACGACGGCGCCAGAGGCTTGGCGCCGGCCTCACCTGCGACTACCATGCAGGCCGCATGGAACGTTCCTGCCTCGGAGCCCTCCTCGTCATCATCTGCGCGACCATCGGCTGCGGCGAATCGCCGCGCAAGGTGGCCGCCACGCGCGACTCGACCACCGCTGCCCCGGTGCCGCCGCCGAAACCCAAGGTCTGGGAGCCCCGGCCGGTCGTTGCCCCTCCCGACACGACGAAAGAGCACACCCTCGCGGCCGACACGACGGCGGCGGACTCGCTCGCCGACAGTGCCTCCGCCAAGCGCGACAGTGTGCCGGCTCGCACTCGTGCCCGCGGGCCCCGCCCGTTCATCCTGAGTCCGGCCGATTCCGCCAAGTGGCCGGTGAAGGCACCGGCGCCGTTGCCGGGCTCGCTGCTGCCCGAGCACCGCATCATCGCCTACTACGGCAATCCGCTCTCCACCCGCATGGGGATCATGGGACAGGTGCCGCCCGACTCCATGCTGCCGCGGCTGGAGAAGGTGGCGATGGAGTGGGCGCTGGCCGACCGAGAGCGAAAGGTGATGCCGGCACTTCACCTCATCGCGACGGTGGCCCAGGGGAAGCCGGGCTCGGCGAAGAAGTACCGGCTGCGAATGACCGACAGCCTGATCAACCGGGTGGCCTCCTGGGCCGAGGAGCGGGGCTGGATCGTGTTTCTCGACATCCAGACGGGGCACAGCACGGTAGCGGCCGAGATCGAGCCGCTGCTTCCGTTTCTCACGCGGCCCCACGTGCACCTGGCGCTGGATCCGGAGTTCGCGATGAAGGGCGGCGGCATACCGGGCAAGCGAATCGGCACCATGGACGCTGAGGAGGTCAATCAGGCCATCCGGGTGCTGGGCGACCTCGTCACCGAGCACAAGCTGCCGCCCAAGGTGCTGGTGGTACACCGGTTCACCCGGAAGATGCTGACCAACACCGACAGCATCCGGCTGGATCCGCGGGTGCAGGTGGTGATCCAGATGGACGGATTCGGATCGCCCTATCTCAAGCAGGATGCCTACCGCTTCTGGATCTCCCCGTATCCGGTGCAGTACGCCGGGTTCAAACTGTTCTACAAGAACGACCGGGACCCGCGGACCAAGACGGCGGGGTTCGAGCCGACCTGTGGCCCGGTTACCTACGAGCTGGTGGGGTGTGGCGACGACGGTCTCATGACCCCGGAGCAGGTGATCGGGAGCCTGTATCCGGTGCCGCTGTATATCCAGTATCAGTAGGGGCGGAGGCGGCGTACCGCCTCAACCACCTACATGCGCGGCACCGCAAGTCGAGCGAGCTTGACCGCGCCCGCGAGGTCCGTCGAGGACGTGCGGTAGCGGAGCTCGAGAAGCGCGTCGCCCTTGAGGAGAAGGAGCGCGCCGTCCATGCCGGCCGCGGCCGCGTCCCACGGACCGTCGTCGAGAGTGTCGGCTTCCTGACCCCGCGTGATCACCCGCCCCACGATGTTGCTCGTTATCCCCGAGAGCTTGAACGCCACCGCACCACCCTCCCTAACCGGTGACACCACGAGTACGCGGTGGTGTGGTGTCCGGTAGGAGCAGCTCGCCCCGTCGGCCTGGGCGAGTGAGGTGTTCGCGCGCGAGCGATATGGGGGCCCGCTCAGCGCGCCGAGCACCGCTTCGGCCTCGCCGGCCGTGAGCATGCTGCACGGGTTCGAGGCGGAGGACCCGTCGTCGTCGCCTTGCGCGGCGGGGGCGGCCACGGGAACGTCGGGGATGTTGGCGAGCACCCGGGCGCCGATGCTGTCCACCCGACCATCCTTCAGGCCCAGCCAGCGCACGGTTACCTGTACGGCCACGTCGCCCTGTCGCGCCGTGAAGAGCTGATTGCCGACCCGGGCAGCCGCATCCCAGGGGCCCGCCACCGTCGTGTCGCCCAGCGGGTGACCGGGCACCCAATCGCCGGTCGCCTGCACGGCGGCTCCCGTCCCCAGTTGAAACCCCAGACCGTCGTGGGTCGCCACCTCGACCCGCACGTTCTCATCGCGCCGGTCGCCCTGGTCGAGGGGGAGGTAGGCACAGACTCGGCCCTCCGGGTCGGGCTCGCGGCTCTCGTCGTTCTTGACCCTCAGCGGCGGCTGCTTGAGCGGCCCGAGAATCCCCTCCGCTTCGGATTGCGAGAGGAACGAGCAGGGATCGGGCTCGGCGAGTTGGGTCACCGGCGGCAAGCCTCCCGCGACCCCACCGGCGCTGGAAGTCGCGGCGGCGCCATCGCGTCGCCGGTCTCCGCCGCATGCAAGGGTCCCGAGGGTTACGAGGGTCGCGACGGTCGCGATCCCGAGGGGGATGGGGCATATCCGCGTCGAGCTCATCGATCATCTCCAGAGATAGAGCGTAATGGCGACCGTTCAATCGGTCGCCGCGCAAGGCCGTACCATCTCGACCCGCCGGTTCCGCGCGCGGCCCTCGAGCGTGCCGTTGGTCTCACGCGGCCGGGTCGCCCCGAGCCCCCGCGAGCTCAACCGTCCGGCCGGAACGCCGTAGGTCGTAACCAGCGCCGCGCGGACCGCCTCCGCCCGCCTGGCCGAGAGCGCCGCGTTGGCCGCGGCCGAGCCGATGCTATCGGTGTGTCCTTCGACAGCGAGGGTCCACCCCGGGTGCCGCGCGAGGAGGACGGCCACCGCTCGTAGCGCCGGAGCCGACTCGGCGCGCACCTCGGCCCCACCGAAGGCGAAGTACACCCCCGGGATTTCGGCCCGGCAGCCGCTCTCCAGGTCGCCTTCGATCACCGCACCGATATGCGCGTCGGGCAGGTCCACCCGAAGTACCTGCCAGATCGCGTCGTGCCCCGTGATCCTGAGCAGCAGCGGGTGCTCGGGATCGGCAACGACGAAGAAGTCGAGCTCGATCTGCCGCTCTCGCAGGGCGAAGCGGCCGCGGGCGTGGAGTGCGGGAAACCCGATGCGGCGTCCGTTGAGCAGAAGCGGCAGGACGACCGGATCGGGCGAGACCAGCGAGAGCGTGCCGCGATAGTAGGCGCGAGTGCCACCGAGCCCGATGCCAATGCCCCGCGCGAGTCCCGACGCGCCCTGGGCCGGGCGGCCCGCCAGATCGTGAAGGAGGCCGCCGAGCGCGTCGTCGAGCTCCGCGTAGCTGAGGCGGGTCTGCCCGGCACTCCGGAGCTCGCTCAGGACAGCGCTCGATAGCGAAAAGGCAGTGGCCCCCGGTACGCGCTCGGGG
>JACCRH010000168.1 GCA_013813675.1 Gemmatimonadales bacterium | reverse complement strand
GTCCGCGCCTGAGCCCGCGCCCGGCCGGACGCCTGACCGCGCGACGCTTCCCCCGTCGGGCTCGAGCGAGCCCCAGCTCCGGATCGGGCTGGCGGTCGGGGTGCCTTCCGCGACGGTCGGCGGCGGCGGCGACCTGGTGGTGACCGACCCCAGCGGTGCCCGGCTCGCGGCGATCCCCGCCGGCGCGCAGTGGCGGGTCGTGCCTTCGGGGACCGGGGTATCGGCCCAGCCTCCGGGCCGAATCGGCTTCACCCCCTCCGAGATGATCGCGGTGATCGCGTCCGATCCGTCCCAGGTGGTTCTGGTGAACGGCCGGAGCTACCGCGGGGTGGTGGAGATCGTGCGGGACACCACCGGCTTGACCGTGGTGAACCGGGTGCTGCTCGAGTCCTATCTGCTCGGTGTGGTTTCCGCGGAAATGGGACGGCGGAACCTGGCGGAGTTCGAGGCGCTCAAGGCCCAGGCAGTGGTGTCACGCACCTACGCCCTGCGCAATCTTCGCCGCCGCGCGGCGCTGGGATTCGATCTGTTCGCCGGCGTGGCCGATCAGGTGTATGCCGGAAGCGGGTCGGAAACCGCCGAAGGGATGGACGCGGTGCAATCCACCCGCGGCATGGTGCTGATGCACGGCGGAACCCCGGTCGACGCCTTCTACTATTCGACCTGCGGCGGTCAGACCGCGGACGGGGTGGAGGCATTCCGCGCGGCCTCGCGGCCGTACCTGAGGTCCTTTCCCGACGTGGACGAAAGCGGCGCGGACTACTGCAGCATCTCGCCCCGCTATCGCTGGCGGGAGGAATGGACCGGCGCATCTCTTCGGACCACGCTCGGCCGCACGCTTCCCCTGGCGGCGCGGGTCTCCGCCGACCAGCTGCGCGAGGTCCGCGACGTGTGGGTGGCGCAACGCACCGGGTCTGGGCGGGTCGGCCGGCTGGGGATCACACTGCGGTCGAACCAGGTCATGGTGGACGGCCAGGCGGTGCGGCGGGTGCTGCGTCCGGCGTCGGGCGATCTGCTCCGAAGCGCCGCGTTCACCCTCACCGCGACGGGCGCCGGCCGCGACATCACCCGGTTGGTGGCGGACGGCCGCGGGGCGGGGCACGGCGTGGGCCTTTGCCAATGGGGGGCGGTGGGCCGCTCCCGCGCCGGGCATGATTTTCAGCGTATCCTCGCGGCCTACTATCCCGGCGCCGCGCTCCAGCGGCTTTACTAGGAGGATCGCATGACCGCCAGCCGGTCCGGCAGCGAGCGGCTCAGGGTGGGGATCATCGGTGGAGGCGCCATCACCCAGGTCGCCCACCTGCCGGTACTCAAGAAGCTCAAGACCATCGAAGTACAGGCGATCTGCGATACCGACCTGCCCAAGGCCCGCGCGCTGGCCGACCGATTCGCCGTGAAGGACGCCTTCGACGACATCGAAGACCTGCTCCGCTTCGAGTCGCTCGACGCGGTGGTGATCTGTTCCCCCAATCACCTGCACGAGTCCCACATCCTCGCGGCCCTCTCGGCGAATCTGCACGTCCTGGTGGAAAAGCCGCTGGCGATGTCGGCCGCGAGCGCCCAACGGATCATCCGCGCGGCCGAAAAACGCAACCGGGTAGTGATGGTCGGCATGAACCACCGCTATCGGCCCGACGTCCAGATCGTCCGCAGCTTCGTTCAGAGCGGTGAGCTGGGCACCATCGAGAGCATCCGGGGCAGCTGGCACATCTTTCGGCCCAGCCGCGCGCAGCTCGGCTGGCGGCAGAAGCGCGACCAGTCGGGCGGCGGCGCCATCCTCGATCTCGGCCTGTCGATCCTCGACCTGGGGCTCTGGCTGGGGGGAAATCCGGCGCCGGTCCGGGTGAGCGCCAGCCTGGACGTGAGCACCAAAGACCGGACGGTCGAGCAGTCGGGAAGCGCGTTCGTGGTCTGCGGCAATGGGATGTCGCTCTTCGTGGACGTGACCTGGCACCATCTCGGCGAAGGCGAGCGGTTCGGCGTCGGCCTCCGCGGCAGCAAGGGCACGGCCGCGATCAATCCGCTCACGGTGTGGAAGGAGCTCCACGGCGTGCCGGTGGACGTCTCACCCACCGGATCGGGAAGCCGAGAGAACGCCTTCACCGCATCCTACCGTGCGGAATGGGCCCATTTCGAGGCCGCGCTCGCCGGCGAGGCCAAGGTGCCCTCGCTGCAGGACCATCTGGTGCTTCACAAGGTGGTGGACGCTATCTACCGCTCGGCGCAGGACGGGCGAGACGTGGAGCTGTGACGCGGGGCGGCGGCGCGGTATTGGTGATGCTGCTCGCCCTGTTCGCCCCGAATCGTGGAGACGCGCAGCGCGCGGCTTCGCCGCCTGCTGCCTCCGCCCTGCCGGGCGCCGAGCTCAAGGTCTACCTCATGACCATGGGGCCGGGCGCCGCGGTCTGGGAGCGGTTCGGGCACAACGCCATCTGGATCGACGACCCCTCGGTGGAGCCCGACACCGCCTACAACTACGGCCTCTTCGATTTTCAGCAGGAGAACTTCCTGCTGCGCTTCATTCGCGGGCAGATGTGGTATTGGATGGCTGGCTTTCCCGCCGGCCCGTATGCGCGGACTTACCTGCGGGACAACCGCTCGGTCTGGCTGCAGGAGCTCAACCTCCCGCCGCACGCACGCCTGGAGCTGAGGGCGTTCCTTCGTTGGAACGAGCGGCCGGAGCACCGGTTTTACCACTACGACTACTACGACGACAACTGCTCCACCCGGGTGCGCGACGCGATCGATCGCGCGATCGGCGGCGCGATCGAAGCGCGGACCGCCTCCCTCTCCGCCGGCACGACCTACCGGTTCCATACCCAACGGCTCACCGCCAACGATCCCCTGATCTTCACCGGTCTGCTGCTCGCGCTCGGCCCCGGGGTGGACCGTCCGATCTCGGCGTGGGAGGAGATGTTCCTGCCCTCGGCGCTACGCCACCATGTGCGGCAGGTGACCGTGACCGGCCCCGACGGCTCCCGAATGCCGCTGGTGGCGAGCGAGCGCACCCTGTTCGAGTCCACCGCGCCGCCGCCGCCTGTGGCACCGCCACGGTGGCTCGGATGGTACCTGTTGCTCGGCGGCGGTATCGGCACGCTCGCGGCGGGGCTGGGCGTGGTGGGCCGGCGGAGCAGGGCGGGGAGGCTTGGACTGGCCGCCGTGGCGCTGCTCTGGGGAGTCGTCGCGGGCCTGTCCGGGATAGTGCTCGCGGGGCTCTGGGCATTCACCGATCACGCCATGGCCTACCGCAACGAGAACCTCTTCCAGGTGAATCCGCTGGTTCTGGGCCTGGCGCTGCTGGTACCATGGTGGCTCGCCGGGTCCGATCGCGCGCGACGGAGGGTGGCCGGGCTGGCGCTTGTAGCGGCGGTGCTTTCGGTGGTGGGCCTGGCGGTTCAGGTTGTTCCGGGGTTCGACCAGGTGAACGGCGAGGTGATCGCTCTGGCGCTGCCGATCCACCTCGGACTGGCCATGGGTCTGCGACCCGGGGCGGTCGGTGAGTCTTAGCGGCCCCTGAGCTGTCCCAGTGCCGCCCGCGCCTCGTCGAATGGGGGGAACGCGCTCAGGGCGCTCTGATAGAACTCGCTTGCCCGGGCACTCTCGCCCCGGCTGTCGTGCAGCAGGCCCCGGCTGTAGGCCGTGATCGCGTCGGTGGGGATCGGCGGCGGCGCGGAGCCGTCGGGATAGGGAGACAGCCCGGCGGCCGAGGTGATTCGCTCGCCCACGGCCTGAATTATCGAGGCAAGCTGGGCCCGGTCCTGCAGTTTGGGGTCATCGTTGGAGATGACCTTCACGATCGCGCCTTTTTTCGCGTCGACCAGGCGCGCGATGATCCGGAACTTTCCGTAGAAATCCGCGAAGCTTCCGGTGACCGTGTAATGCGCCCCGGCGGCCCGGCCGATCTGCGCGGCGCCGGCCGCGTCCACCCGCTTCGGTGCACCCGGCCCGGGATCTCCGCCTGCGGCACCGCGCTGGTGTCGCTCGATGACGTCCGCCCCTGGATGGCGGTCGATCGCGCGCGCGAGCATCGCGGCCACTCCCAACCCCAGAGCCTGGAACACCTCAGTGCCCTGGCCATACGAGCCGGTGTTCTCGAAGGCCACGATGACGAAGCGCGCCGTGCCTTCTTGGGCCGTGGCGGAACCCGCCGCGCCGAGCGACACCAGGATCGCAGCCGACACCCCGACTCCGCGTATCCCTCTCGCCCTCACAGGGCCAGCTCCATCCCCTCTGCCGCCGCGTCCACCTGCAGGCCTCCAGCGGTCCGCGAAGCGTGTGCTCGAGTATCCTCGAGGAGCCGGTCCAGCGCGTCATCATCGTGCTCGGGCTCGTGGTGAAACAGGATCAGTCTGCGGCAGCCCGCCTCTGCGGCCAGGGCCACTGCCTGCCGTGGTGTGGAATGCCCCCATCCACACCGGGCCTGAATGATCTGCTCGCCATACATGGCGTCGTGGATCAAGGTGTCGGTACCCGACAGGAACTTTACCAGCCGAGCCCGCCAGTCGTTTCGGACGGGATAGCGCGCGACGTCGCCCAGCTCGTTGTCGGTCAGGTAGGCGACGTCGCGCCCACCCGAGGCGGGGGCCAGCCGGTAGCCCAGCGTGGTTCCCGGATGGCGCAGTCGGAAAGCGCGCACCACGAAGTCAGGGAGCTCCACGTCGCCCTCGGTGATCTCGTTCACCTGGATCGCAGCGGCCAGCGCGGTGAGGGGTACCGGGAACACCATCGGATCCATCTGCCGGCGCAAGATCTCCTCCAGCGCCACACCTTCCTGTGCGGCGCCATGAATGCAGAACGCGCTGCCCGGCGCGCTGAGTGGCTTGAAGAACGGCAGCCCTTGAATGTGATCCCAATGGGTGTGAGAGAGCAGGACATCCGCCGAGATGGCGCGGGCCGGCGAGGCCATCAGCTCGTGACCCAGCGGGCGCAAGCCGCTGCCGGCGTCGAGGATCACCAGGCGGCCGTCGGGCCCGGACACGCTGACGCAGGCGGTGTTGCCGCCGTAACGTGCGGTCTGCGGCCCGGGCGTCGGAATGGAACCGCGGGTACCCCAGAACTTCAGTTTGTAGGTCACCAATGGCGCCCGGGGACGGGATGGGACATCCTCGAACGTCACCTGTCCCAGGGGCCGCGGCTACGGCCAGAGTCACCTCGGGGCCGTGACTGCGCTCACGCCCGCCGGGCAGCCAGCATGAGGGAGCGTCGGTCCCGAAGTGTTATGTCTTTGCGGGTCACCGTGATGATGCCGCGCTCCACGAGATTCCGCATGGTGCGAGAGACCGTCTCACGGCTGGAGCCGATCATCTGCGCGATGGTGTGGTGAGTGAGCTTGCGGGTGATCTGGTCTCCCCCCTCGTCTTCAGCCATGCGGAGCAGCAGGTGCGCGACCCGGCCGTTGACGTCGAGGAGCACCAGGCTGCCGATTTTCTCGTCGGCCCGGCGGAGCCGGCGGGAGATCTCCTTGAGGAGCGAGATCGCCACCTCCGGCGAGTGGCGGAGTCGGGCGTGAAAGTCCTCTCGCCGAAGGACCAGAAGGCCGGAATCCTCCATCGCGATCACGTGGGCCGATCTCGGCTCCTCGTCGACGACCGCCATTTCGCCGAAGAAACTCCCTTCGCCAAGCACCGAGAGGATCACCTCGCGGCCATCCTCGGCGATCAACACGACCTTGACCTGGCCGGCGGCGACGAGAAAGAGGGCGTCGCCGGGGTCGTCTTCGAAGACGATCACGCTTCCCTTGGGGTAACTGCGCTCGCGGGTCAGCTCGGCGAAGGCCGCCAGGTCGGCCTCGCCCAGCGCGGAGAACAGGGGAACCTTGCGCAGGACCTCGGACGGAGACAGCGGCACGGGGGGCCTCTCGGAAGCGGAAGTAGTTGGCGATAGCTTACTTGCGCGTGGTAGGCATGTCAACGTTTGGGCCGGATAGGGCCCTACCGAGTGGAACGGGGAGCGAGTAGATTTCTCGGCTAACTTGGAACAGGAGTCCGCAGTGAAGGCCGATCTTCATCCCGTCTACCGCAAGCTCACCGCCGTGTGTGCCTGCGGCAACCAGTTCGAGACCCGCTCGACCTCGACTTCGATTCACGTGGAAGTCTGTGCCCAGTGTCATCCCTATTTTACCGGGAAGCAGCGCCTCGTGGATACGGCCGGCCGGGTGGACCGGTTCCGGCGGAGGTACCAGACCGAGCCGGCGGCCGCGGCGCCCAAGGCGTAACGCGTGGAGGGCAGGCTCCGCCAGGCACTGCTGCGGGCGGAGGAGGTCGGCAGGGCCCTCGCCGACCCACTCGTCGCCCGGGATCCGGCGCAACTCAAGTCACTCGGGCGCGAGCACACGCGGCTCGCGCCCGTGGTGCGTCTGGCCGATCGCCTGGCCCGGCTGGAGCACGAGCTGGCCCAGGCGCGGGAGCTGGCCGACGAGCCCGATCCCGAGATGGCCACCCTGGCCCGGGCCGACCTGGCCCGACTCACCCCGGAAATCTCCGCCCTCACCGACGAGCTGCACGCACTCCTGCTTCCCCAGGATCCCCATGACGCGCGCGACGCCATCATCGAGATCCGCGCCGGCACTGGCGGGGACGAGGCCGCGCTGTTCGCTTCCGCTCTCTACCGGATGTACCAGCGCTACAGCGAGCGGAACGGCCTCCGCTGGGAGCCGATGTCGCTCAGCGATGGAACGCTGGGCGGGCTCAAGGAGGCGATCGTGGCCGTCCGCGGCGAAGGCGCCTTCGGCCTGCTGCGCCGGGAGTCGGGGGTGCACCGGGTGCAGCGGGTGCCCGCCACCGAGACCCAGGGCCGAATCCACACCTCCGCCGCGACCGTCGCCGTCCTGCCCGAAGCGGAGGAGGTGGACGTGAAGATCGAGGACAAGGACATCCGGGTGGACGTGTTCCGCTCCTCTGGCCCGGGCGGCCAGAGTGTGAATACGACCGACAGCGCCGTCCGGATCACCCACGTGCCTTCCGGACTCGTCGTGAGCCAGCAGGACCAGAAGTCTCAACAGCAGAACAAGCTCAAGGCCATGGAGGTGCTTCGCGCGCGGTTGCTGGACCGGATGATCGCCGAGCAGGAGTCGGCACGGTCGCGGGACCGGCGTGCGATGGTCGGTACCGGTGACCGGTCTGCCAAGATCCGCACCTACAACTTTCCCCAGAGCCGCGTCACCGACCACCGAATCAATCTGTCGGTGCACAATCTTGCCGACGTGATCGACGGCCGGTTGGATGAGCTGGTGGATGCGCTCCGCATGGCGAGCCGGCAGGAGCAGGATGCGGTCTGACGTGGCGCTCTCCCGCCGGGCGCTCTTGGCGGAACTTTCGGCGGAGCTGGCGGCGGCCGGCGTGCCCCAGCCGCGGCGGGAGGCGTTGCGCGTCTGGTCCCAGTTGCTCGCCGCGCTGCCCGCGGAGGTGCTGGTCGACGGTGAGACTCAGGTGGAGCACGACACCGTGCATGCGCTCCGCGGCGCGGTGCGGCGCCGGGCCGGCGGTGAGCCGCTTGCCCACGTGACCGGCCGGATCGGCTTTCGAGATCTGGTGCTCACCAGTGACCATCGCGCGCTCATCCCCCGTCCCGAGACCGAAGGGCTGGTGGACCTGCTGCTGGCCCGGGTGCGGACTGGCCGCGCCGCCGATGTCGGGACCGGCGGCGGTTGCCTGGCGCTCAGCCTGGCCTCCGAAGGCGCTTTCGACCAGATGCTGGCGGTGGACCTCTCGGCTCCCGCACTGGCGCAAGCGGAGCAGAACCGCGTGGCGCTGGGAGCGCGAGTGCGCCTGCTGCGAGGCGATCTCTGCGCCCCGCTCCGCTCCGATTCGCTCGACGCGGTGGTGTCCAATCCCCCCTATCTTACCGAAGCGGAGTACGCCTCCCTCGATCCGTCGGTCAAGCGGTGGGAACCGGCTTCCGCTCTGGTGAGCGGCCCTGACGGACTGCGGGCTACTGTCCGGCTGCTGCAGGAGACACGCTCCGTCCTCCGAGTCGGGGGATGGCTGGCGCTGGAAGTGGATTGTACGCGGGCCGCCGCGGTCGCCGGGCAGGCCGCTGCATTGGGCTGGGTGGACGTCGCCATCCATGCCGACCTTTTCGGACGCGAGCGCTACCTGCTCGCTCGGAGGAGCGCACAACCGTGATCTGGGACAAGGCAGAGGAACTGGGCCGTCAGATCGGCCAGTCTTCGGAGTACCAGGCGCTTCGGCGCACCGAGGCCTCGCTGCGCGAGGACAAGGAGACGGTCACCAAGTTGGATCTGATTCAGACGCTGGCCCGCAAAGTGGACCAGGCGATCGCGCAGGGTCAGATGCCGGACCAACCGACGGCCGATGCGTACGAGAGCGCCGTGCGCGACCTGGAAACCAGCTCCATCGGACAGGCGTACGTCGTCGCCCGCGCGAACTTCGAGAAGCTGATGGCTCGGGTGAACCAGCAGATCAGCGATGGCATGGAGAAGGGCGCGACCAGCAGCATCATCACGTTGGGATGACCGGGGCCGGGCTGTTCGTCGTCCTCGAAGGTCCCGAAGGGTCGGGCAAATCGACGCTGGCCACGGCCTTGGCCGAGCGGATGCGGCAGGCCGGAATGGACCCCGTGGTGGTCCGGGAACCGGGCGGTACCCGCGCCGCGGAGCTGGCCCGCAACGCCCTGCTCGACCCCGACCACCCGGTCGGGCCGGTGTCGGAGCTGTTCTTCTACCTCGCCGCGCGGGCCGACCTGGTGCAGACATTGATCCTGCCCGGCCTCGCGGCCGGCCGGGTGGTGCTTTCGGACCGTTTCACGCTGTCCACAGAGGCCTACCAGATGGCGGGCCGCGGGCTCCCGCCGGAGGTGGTGCTCCCCGCCAACCGGGCGGCAGCGGCGGGGCTGGTCCCCAACCTCACGCTGATTCTCGATCTGAGCCCCGAAGCCGGTCAGGCACGGCAACTTGCAGGCGGCAAACGACTGGACCGGCTCGATCGGGAAAGCGGAGAATTTCACCGCCGGGTGGCGGACTACTATCTGGCGGTGCGCGGGGATGGGGTGCGACATTTGGACGGGCAGCTCTCCCCGGACCGGCTCTTGCAAGTGGCGTGGTCGGAGATTCTCCGAATGGCTGCGGACAGATTTGGCGCGGTAACGAGTTAAGTTGAAATTGGACCCCGGCGTGGAGCCGGGCCTGGTCCTTTCTGCGGGAGTGGAGGCAGGTATGAGGCAGCGCTGGGGCGTGATCGTGACGGTATCCGTCATCTCGTTTCTGAGCGGCGGGTGGTTGCTGCAGCGCGGCGCCGCCGCCGGCGGAAACGTGTACCAGCAGGCCCGCCTGTTCGACGACGTCCTGGGGCACGTGAGCGCCTACTACGTCGACTCCCTGGGCGAGACCGACCTGTATCAGAAGGCCACCGATGGCATGTTGAAGCAGCTCAAGGATCCCTACTCCGTGCTGCTCACCGGCGAAGATTACCAGGCGCTGACGATTCAGACGTCGGGCAATTACGCGGGACTGGGCATCCAGATCGACACCCGCGGCGGATGGATCACGGTCATCGCGCCGCTGCCCGAGACGCCGGCGGAGCGGGCCGGGGTGCAGACCGGCGACAAGATCATACAGGTGGAGGGGCGCTCCACCCAGGGCTGGACCAGCGAGCAGGCCCTCAAAGCCCTGCGCGGTGAAGCTGGCACCCGCGTCAGCCTGTTGATCCAACGAGGTGGCATCGACGAGCCGGTCAAGTTCACTTTGACCCGTGCCCAGATCCACATCCGCTCGGTGCCGCCAGGCACGCTCTTCGAGGGAGGTATCGGCTACATCTCCCTGAACACGGTGAGCGAGACTTCCGCCGCCGAGCTCCGCCGCGAGATCATCGCTCAGCGCGCCAAGGGCATGAAGGCGTTACTGCTGGATCTGAGACAGAATCCGGGCGGCTTGCTCGATCAGGGCGTCGAAGTCTCCGATCTCTTTCTCGACGCCAAGCAGGAGATCGTGTCGACCCGCGGACGGGCTCGCGGCTCCACCAAGCAGTTTGTGGACGAAGCCCGCCAGACCTGGCCCGACCTCCCCATCGTAGTCCTGGTCAACGAGGGCAGCGCCAGCGCCGCGGAGATCATCGCCGGCGCGCTGCAGGATCACGACCGGGCGGTGGTGGTGGGCACGCCGACGTTCGGCAAGGGCCTGGTGCAGACTCTCTTCCCGCTCGGCGAAGGAGTGGCCCTCAAGCTCACCACGGCCAGGTGGTTTACGCCTAGTGGCCGGACCATTCAGCGTGAGGCCGAGTCGGAGGAAGAACAGCTCCTGCAGGTGGTCGGAGAGGCCAGGGATACGGGCTCCACGACGCTGGATCCTGCCGCGTCGGACTCCGCGCTCAAGTCGCGCCCCATCTTCCGGACCGACGGGGGACGAATCGTACGCGGCGGGGGAGGCATCGTCCCCGACATCGTTGTCCGCGGCGATACCCTGACCACGGCGGAGCAGGCCTTCAGGAGGGCGCTGGGCAGTGGCGTGTCGGTCTATCGCGACGTGCTGAACAACTATGCGCTGCAGGTCAAGGAGAAGCGGACCGTCACCTCCGAGGCCTTTCAGGTGACGCCGGGCATGCGGCAGGAGGTCTACGACGAGCTGAACGCCAAGGGCATCACCGTGGACCCCGCCGCCTTCAAGGCTGCGAGCCGGCTGGTCGACCTTCAGCTCGGGTCCGAGATCGCGCGATACGTGTTCGGCACCTCCGCCGAGTTTCGCCGCAACGCCCGGAACGACCAACAACTGCAGGAGGCCATCGGGCTGTTGCGCAAGGCGGCGACGCCCAAGGAACTGCTGAACCTCGCCTCCAGCCACCCGCCGACGAGCGTCGAACCGTAGGTCACCGGTTCGACGCTCACCCGCGTGCCTCGACCCGGCGTGGCGATTATCGGCGCAGGGCGTATGGGGCAGGGGCTCGCGCTCGCCTTGCGCCAGGCAGGGCACAGGATCGGCCTGATCTCGCGGTCATCCCACCCGGTCAGTCCCCCGCTTCACCTCCATGTCGGGCCTCGCCAGGAGGCCATTCAAGACGCAACGATCGTGGTGCTGGCCGTGCCGGACCGGGCGATCACCCCGCTCGCCACCGAGCTCGCCGCCGAGGGAAGCATCTCTCCCGGTCATGCGGTGCTGCACCTCTCCGGCCTGCGGGATCGCCGGGCTCTCGAGCCGCTGGCCACCACCCGCGCGGCGTTGGGCTCACTCCATCCGCTGCAGACCGTCTCGGATCCGGCCACCGCCCCCGTACGACTGCTGGGCGCCTATGCCGGCATCGAGGGGGACGAGCGCGCGCTTTCCGCCGCCGAGCAGCTTGCGCGGTCGCTGGGTATGGTCCCCGTACGGATTCCCTCTGGAGGGAAGCCGGCCTACCATGCAGGCGCCGCGTTCGCCGCCAACTACACGACCGCCCTCGTCGCCGTGGCCGAGCGGCTGGCGCTGGCCTCCGGTCTCACTCCGGACGTCGCGCGACGGCTCTACCTGCCACTGATCCGCGGCGCGGCCGCTAACCTCGAAGCGGGCCCCGCCGCCGCGTTGACCGGGCCGGTGCGGCGAGGCGATGTCGAGACCGTCCTGGCTCATCTGGCGGTGCTGGGGCCCGAGGACCGGAAACTCTACCTCCTCCTGGCCCGTGAGGCGCTCCGGCTGGCGCGCGAGGCGGGGCTTCCGCCAGACGCCGCGGCCTCGATGGCCCGGGCGCTCAGCGACCCCGGCGCGGAGGGGTAAGCGCGCTCTGGTTCACTGATCCACCACCCGCACACCTGACGGCGCCTTGAACTCGAAGGTGCTGTCGGGGACCTTCCGATTCACCCGCAGCTTCGACAGCGCCAGCGTCCGCAGGGCACCGCTCTTCTCGGTGATCTCCAGGCGGCGGGGCAGCGCGTCCTCGCGGTCGAGCCAGAGCACCGCGCGGTCGAAGGGCAGGTCGGGCACGGACGGTGTCAGCTCGACAACGTCCATCGCCCTGGTCCCCACCCGTTCCTGTCTCAGATACTTGGCCGTGTATCGTTCGGCCGGCCGGTCCAGCAGCCAGGCCAGGAGATTGTAGCCGTATACCGGTCCGCCGCTGGGCACCGCCAGCCGCAGGACCTGGCCGGGCACGGTGCTCGGCGTGTAGACCCAGACGTGCTCGCCGTCGATCACGACGGCCTCTCCCGGTGGGTCGGTGAACCGCATCGAGAGCTTCGAGGTCCCAGCCTGGATCAGGGTGCCCTTGCTCTCGGCGCTGTCGATCATCGGATTGTCGATGACCTGCACGAAATCCGCGCTGAGACTGGCGAGGGATCGGTAGACTCGGGAGGACCTTCCCACGATAGCCTGGGCATCCTGCGCCTGGAGCGATGGAGTCGTGCCGGTCGAGAGCGCGGCCGCAGCGAGGAACCCGGCCGTCGCCAGCCGGAAGAGGCCAAGTCGTTCCCTCATGTCCGCACCCCCGCCGGCTCCGCGAGCCGCCGGCCTATCGCTTCCACGATGAGTCGAGTCTCCCGCATGAGTCGCTCGAACTGGTCGGGGTAGAGACTCTGCGCGCCGTCGGAAAGCGCCCGGTCGGGTGTGGGATGGACTTCCACCAGCAGCCCGTCGGCTCCCGCCGCGACGGCGGCGCGGGCCATCGGCGTCACCATGTCGCGGTGCCCGGTTCCGTGGCTCGGGTCGGCGACGATTGGCAGGTGGGAAAGGCCGTGCACCACGGGAACGGCGCTCAGGTCGAAGAGGTTGCGCGTGGCGGTGTCGAAGCCGCGGACGCCCCGCTCGCAGAGAATCACGTCGGGGTTGCCTTCGGCCAGAATGTATTCCGCCGAGAGCAGCAGCTCCTGGATCGTCGCGGAGAGGCCCCGCTTGAGGAGGATCGGCTTCCGCGCGCGGCCGGCGTGCTTGAGCAGGGAATAGTTCTGCATGTTGCGGGCGCCGATCTGCACGATGTCGGCGACCTCGAGGACGGAGTCGAGTCCTTCCGCGTCCATCGCCTCGGTCACGATCAGGAGTCCGGTCTCCTCCCGCGCCCGGGCGAGCAGCCGCAGCCCGGCGAGGCCCAGACCCTGGAACGAATAGGGCGAGCTCCGCGGCTTGAAGGCGCCCGCGCGGAGCACCGTGGCGCCGGCCTCCCGCACCGCGTGCGCGGCGTCGAGGATCTGCCGCTCGCTCTCCACGGAACAGGGTCCAGCCATTACCACCACGTCGTCGCCGCCGATGCTGAGCCCGCCGGGAAGGCGGACGACGGTGGACTCGGCCTTCCACTCGCGGGAGACCTGCTTGTAGGCCTTGGTGACGTGGATGATCTCCTGCACGCCCGGCAGCGCGGCCAGCCGCGAGCCATCCACCCGGCCGTCGTTGCCGACCAGCCCGACGGTGGTGCGCTGCTTGCCGGGCATCGGCCTGGCCTGGTACCCCATCTCTTCGATGGTGGCCACCACGCGCTGCACCTCCGCTTCGGCTGCGCCGTGGCGCATGACGATCAGCATTCAGGTCTCCCGGGTAACTCCTGTGTCATCCCGAGCAAAGCGAGGGATCTTGCTCGTGGGCATTTCGTTGCCGGCTGAGAAGATCCCTCGTCTCGCTCGGGATGACAGGCTCGGGGAGCAAGCTCCGGGCCATTCCGAAGCCTACGCGCGCTCCCGCTCGCCCAGTCTCACTCCCACGATTGTGGACACCCCGGGCTCCTGCATGGTCACGCCGTAGACGGCGTCGGCGGCCTGCATAGTCCGAGGATTGTGAGTAATGACCAGGAACTGGGTGCCGGCCTTGAACTGGTCGAGCAGTCTGGTGAACCGCCCCACGTTGGAGTCGTCGAGCGGGGCGTCGACCTCGTCCATGAGGCAGAAGGGACTCGGCTTGGTGAGGTAGATGCTGAACAGCAGCGAAACCGCGACCAGCGTCCGCTCGCCGGAAGAGAGCAGGTGGATGCGCTGGGTCCGCTTCCCTCGGGGGGCGGCGTGGATGTCGATCTCGCTCTCCAGCGGGTCGTCGGGATTGGCCAGGCGCAGCTCGCACTCGCCACCGCCGAAGAGCGTCTGGAACACGCGGAGAAAGTTGCCCTGAACCGCGGTAAAGGTCTCGAGGAACATGCTCCGGGCGGTGCCGTCGATCTCCCGGATCGCCTGGATCAACGATTGCCGCGCCCCCACCAGGTCGTCGCGCTGTCCGCTCAGGAACTGCAGCCGCTTCACCTCTTCGGCGTGTTCCTCCACGGCGAGCGGGTTCACCGGGCCGATCGCCTCGAGCGCCTCGCTGACCCGTGCCGCTTCCGCCTGCAAAGTCTCCAGATCCAGGTCGAGCAGGGGGGCGCCCTCGATCAATTGCTCGAAGGGTCGATGCCACTCCGCCTCGACCCGCTCGACGATGCTTCGGCGGGTGCCGGCGGCCTCGGTGAGCCGGACCTGGAGGACGTGGCTTTCTTCGTTGCCGCTCTCCAGTGTGGATCTCGACTCGACGACCTCGCGCTCCGCCGCGGCGAGGGCCGACTCGGCGTCAGCCAGGGCAGCCTCCGCTTCCTCGCTCGCGCTCTCCAGGCGGTGGAGGGCGATCTCTCGTTCAACCCGGGTCTCGCGCCATTCGCTCTGCTGCCGCAGGAGCACCGCCTGGTCGGCGTCGAGCTGCCCCAGCTCGCTTCCCAGCGCCTGCCCCGCGGCTTCCGCTTCGGCGCGCATCGCGACGGCGCGGGACAGCCGCTCCTCGGCCGAGCGGAGTCCGCCGGCCACGTGCGCCTCCTGCACTTGCCAATGCACCCGCTGCTCCCGGGCAGCCTCCTGCTCGCTCTCGAGCTCAGCGAGGCGGGTCCGGGCAGTCCCCAACTCCTGGTCGAGACGGCCGCGGGCCAGGTCTCCTCCGACCAACGCGGCGTCGATCTCCGTCATCCGGTGCTCCGACCGGGACAGGCGCTCGGCAAGCCGAGCGAGCTGTGATTCCGAGTCCGCCGACTCGCGCGTGAGATTGCCGGCCAGGCGCAGCAGGTCCTCTCGGACCGCCGCCGCCTGCCGCTCCGCGTCGCGCGCCTGGTCGGCGGCCGACAGGGCATCGGCCAGGGCGCGTTCCCTCTCCGCGAGGTCGCCGACGGTCTCCTGCAACGCCGCCTCCGCGGACGCCACCGACACTCCCGCGCGGTCGACGTCCTGCACCAGCGAGACGAGCTCGGCCCGACGACGGAGCGGGCCGGACGGACTGCCGGCGCCGCTCAGGAAGATCGCGCCGCTCGCCCGACGCAGGACGCGCCCTGCTCCGTCGAGCACCTGGGACCCGGCGAGGGCGGCCCGCACCCACCCCGTCGCGGGGCCGTCCACCCGCAGGCGATCGTCCAGCGCGGGTGCGTCGCCCCCGGTCTGCGGGCCGGGATCGACCGGGAGCAGGACCACGGCGCCGGGCTGGTGCTCCGCGTGCCAGGCCCGCACCGCGCTGACGGTCTCGCCGTCGCGCACCAGCACCGCGTGCATCCAGTCGCCCAGCAGCCGCTCCGCCAGTTCCGCGTCTTCCTTCAGGGTGCTCACGTAGTCGCTCAGTGGCCCGAGCACGCCGCCGTCGAATCGATCCTGGGCCGCCAGCAGGGCGGCGGCGCCGGGTGCGAGGCCGACCCGGTCGCGCTCCAGCTCCTCCAGTGCGTGTCTGCGGGCGGTCATCTGGGCGAGCGCTTCCTCGGCCTGGCGGCGGTCGGAGCGATGCATCGCCTCCCGCTCACGGGCTTGGGCCACCAGGTGCCGAGCGTGCTCCGCCGCGGCGCCGGTGCGCTTGGCCTCGTGACTCAGGAACCCGGCCCGCTCGATGGCGTGATCCCGGCGGCGCTCGGCGCCGGCGAGCTCGATCTGCAGCGTGGCCCGATGGGTCGCGGCCTGGGTGACACGCTCGCGAAGCGATGCGAGCTCGCCCTCCAGCGCGGCCCGCTCGCCTTCCAGCGACCGCAGCGTCTGGGCCTGGTATTGCAGCTCCTGCTCGCGCTCCCGCACCTGCCCGCGCTGCTCGGTCAGCCGGCGGCGAACGTTCTCTTCCGCGCTGGCCCGGCCCGCGAGCTCTGCCCTGATGCGCTCATGCTCGGCGGCCGCGGTGCCCCGGTCCTCCGTGGCCGCGTTCTGCTCTTCGACCGCGTGCTGGGCCCTGAACTGGGCCTGCGACCGCTCCTCTTCCGCGCGGACTCTGCGGGCGTGTGCGTTGGCGAGACGCTCCTCGGCCAGGGCCAGGTCGCCATCGAGCTTGCCCAGCTCGACCCGCACGCCGGCGAGGCGCCGCGCGATCTCGGCGCGCTGGCCCTCTGCCGCGGAGCGCGATCGGGAGATTTCCTCGCGCCGGCGCTCTGTCTCGGTGACCCGGGTCCGCGCGGCGGGAAGCAGCCGGGTGAGCTCCGCGAAGCGCGTCTCCATCCCGGCAACGTCTTCTCTCAGCCGCTCGAGCAGGCTTCGGGCGAGGGTGATCTGTACCGCGAACCGCTCCTCGGCGAGCTTGGCGTGGCGCTCCGCCTTGCCTCGCTGGCGGGCCAGGCTGCGGATCTGGGACTGGACTTCCGCGATGAGATCCTCGACCCGCTGCAGATCGACCGCGGTCTCCTCCAGCCGCCGCTCGGTGCTGTGCTTGCGGTCGCGGTAGAGCCCGATGCCGGCCGCCTCCTCGAAGAGCGACCGGCGCTCGTCGGCACGGTCGGAGAGCAGGAGGTCGATCATCTTGGCTTCGATCACCACGCCGGCGTCGCTGCCGAGTCCGGTGCCGCGAAGCAGGTCCTGGATGTCCCGCAGCCTGACCGGTGACCCGTTGAGCAGGTAGTCGCTCTGACCCGAGCGGGAGAGGCGCCGGGTGACGACCACCTCGCGGTAGGCGATCGGAAGGTCGCCATCGCTGTTGTCGAGGAAGAGGGACACCTCGGTGAGGTTCACCGGGCGGCGCGCGGTGGAGCCCTGGAAGATGACGTCCTCCATCTTGCCGCCCCGCAGCAGCCGGGCCGACTGCTCGCCCAGCACCCAGCGCACGGCGTCGGACACGTTCGACTTGCCGCAGCCGTTGGGCCCGACGATGGCGGTCACGCCTTCCTCGAAGGTGAGGGTGACGCAGTCGGCGAAGGATTTGAAGCCGCAGAGCTCGAGCTTGGTGAGCTTCATGGGCGGGTTCCTATTGAGGATCCTGCGTCGTCACCACGAAAGACGGCATTCCGATCCCACGACCCGTCTCTTCCGCCTGCTCCCGGGTGGCGTAGGGGCCGAGCACGACGCGAAACGCCTCGTCGCTCCGCGCCGGCTTGAGCACGGCGGCGGGCAGACCGGCGGCCCGCAGCTTCTGGGACAGCTCATCCGCCCAGACCGGATTCTGCGAGCTGCTCACCTGGAGGTACACCGCTGCTGCCCTGCCCGCGGAGTCGGCCGCCGCGGCGAGCGCCGCCGAATCGGCGTTCACCGGGATGCCCTGCTCCTGCGCCGGATGCCAGGTGATAGGCAGCCAGGTATCGCCGGCCGCATCCCTTGCGGTTCCACGCACCGGAAAGCCGGCGGCGCCCAGGTCCACGGCCACGACATCCTTGGCGCGGCGCGTCAGCAAGGTATTGGGTGCCACCGCCGCCGGCAGGTCGTCATCCCACTCGACGTCCACCGTGCCGACGAGCCCCCCCTTGCCCACGTCCACCACCCAAGCCGAGTCACCGGAGGCTGGGCGGACCAGCACCCACTGGCCGAACAGATCGCCGCGGAGCCCCACGGCCGGCCCTGGCAACTCGATCTCCTGCAGCTCCTGCCCGCTCACCCGATCGAGGACCAGCAAGCCATCCGAGGCGCGGGCCACGTAGATCCGGTGACCGGACGGCGAAAACATGGCCGCCTTGGCGCCGCCGGAGACGGGGATCGAAAGCCGGTCGCGATCTCCGTCGCTGTCGCCCTCGGTCTCATAGATGACCACCGCGCTGTCCGCGGCGACCGCGATCAGATCGCCCCAGAAGCTCAGCGCCTGCTGGCCGCCGGGCACGTCGAACGAAGCCGGCGGGCGGTCGGACCCGAGCACTTCGACCCTGGGTTCGTCTCCGCGGAGGCTGGCAACCAGCATCCCGCCCATGGTACCGTGCAGCTCACCGGGGGTGCCTTGAAGCTTCGAGCGAAATCGCACCGGCGTCCGCCGCATCAGCTGGATGACGCTGCGTGAGGTGTCGACGGCGTACAGTGCGCCATCGGGGCCGACAGTCGCGTGGCGCACCTGCTCGAGCGAAGGCCGCACTCGGCGGGTCTCCAGGTCGAGGGCCACGACGTTGCGCTTCTTGTCGAGCAGAAAGACCAGACCCTGCTCGGGATCGGCTCCCACGGCCCGCTGAAGCGGAGGAAGCTTGTCCGCCAACTTCCACGCCGACGGTTCGAGGCTGGGCAGCCGATAGAGCCGGACTTCCCCACCTTCCAGCGGGACGCGAAGCGCACTGCTCACACTCGGTCCCCGGCCCACGGCGGGCAGGTTCCCCGCGGCGAGGTCGGGCTCGCCCGCGCAGGCGGCCGAGGACCATACCAGGCTCCCGGCGACAATGGCGTTCTTGAGGTTCACCGGGGAAACATAGTTGACAGGGTGGAACGGCCGAAAGGCAGTGGAGGGCGGAACGGCGGAAGGACGCTGGAGCGACCATCTGTCATCCCGAGGGAGCGAATGCGGCCGAGGGATCTTCCTAGCCCGGCCTCGACGACCGCGAAGAAGATCCCTCGCTCCGCTCGGGATGACCCCTCGTCACCCGCAAGCTATCCTCTCGTTCCCGCCGTTCCGCCGTTCCGCCCTCCACTGCCGTTCCGCCCCCTAAAACGTCGGCCCCAGGCTGAACGTCCATAGCCCCCCGACCTGCGGCCGGTTCTGCGGGATCGAGTAGTCCAGCCGGGCCACCGCGAAACCAAACAGGTTGGCGCGCACCGACACTCCCAACGTGCGGAGCGGGGTGCGCACCCGGACCGGATCGTCACCCTCGCGACGCTGCCAACGGATCGTGCTCTGGTTGTCCCAGGCGAGACCGATATCGTAGAAGATCGCGCCCTCGATCGGCGGGATCGCCGCTGGCAGGCCGAACGACGGATTCAGAATCGGGAACCGAAGCTCGGCGGAGGCGACGCCGATCTGGGTGCCGACCAGGCGGTCCAGCTCCGAGCAGCCGGTCTCGGAGCCGGGATCGTTGGCGTTGAGACACTCGTTCCGCCGGTACGAGCCCGAGGTGTTTCCCCGGATCAGGTCGGTGCTGCCGGCGTAGATCCGGAACTCCCGGGCGTCGCGCCCGATCCGCCCGAAGTAGAGCAGGCGACTGGCGAAGACGATCGGCCCGATGATCCGGTCGTAGCGGCGGTAGTCCGCGGTGACCTGGGCGAAGCTCCAGTCGCCCACCGTCCGGGCCAGCTCGAACCGGTACCGCCGCCCGTAGAACGGGCCGACGTAGCCGAAGAGCGAGTTGTCGAACACCAGGGCGGCGGAAGGCTGTCCGTAGGTCACGCCGGGGCGGTTGTCGGTCTCCAGGAACGGGTCGTCGGTCGCGAAGCCGGTCGCCGGATTGTAGGGCTCGTTGATCTTGAGAATGGCGTCGTCCACGTTGGCGAACCGTATCCCAGCCTCGATCCGCTGAAATCGGCTGAGCGGATAGTAGGCCGAGCCGAAGGCCGAGCGGACCACCAGCCGGCGGATGTTGGTGACGAAGAGATTCTCCCCGGGCGTGCGCCCGGGCAGGATCTGGCTCGGCTCCAGGAAGTAGTAGGGATCCTGGGAGAGCCCCACCGCCCAGTTGATCCGGCGGCTGAGGTTGGCGTAGGCCGCGAGGATCTGGGCCTCGCTGATCCTCCCGTTCACATAGCCCGCGAAGATGAGCTGCTGGTTGCCGAGGATGTCGCTCAACGAGATCGCCGAGCCGCCGAAGAATCCCCGCCCGAAGTTGTCGCGCGCGTAGCCGATGGAAGGACGGGCCACGTAGTCGGGCGTGAACTTGGTGCGGTATTGCTTGAGGGTAAACTCGCTGGTGTCCGGCAGGCTGAAGTCCGCCGAGTCGAGCAGGGCGGCGATCGAGACCGGCTCGACCGGACGGGTGGTGTCGCCCGACCGCACGACTTCGCTGGAGGAGCGGAAGCCCGACGGCGTACGATAAATCGATCCGCCCTCGCCGACCTGCGGCCGCACCTCTTCCTTCACCTGAAGCGATCGGGTGGTATCGAGCGGCGGCGTGACGGCCCGGGCCAGGATGCCGATGCTGTCCTGCGGCTGCTCCCGATACGGTTGCCGCTTGAGCGCACGGGGATTGGTGATGCTGTAGACGTCGTACTGGCCGGCCTCGAAGTAGACGAAGGCCAGGCGGTCGGCCCCGCTGGCCCACGAGATCACCGGCGAGAGCGGAGTGATGCCCTGGGCCCCGGTGTAGAAGTCGGTGAGCTGGTAGACGTCGTTCGCCTCGAGATCGTACAGGAAGACGTTGCTGACGCCGTTCCGATCGGAGACGAACGCCAGGGAGCGGCCATCGGGACTCCACTGGGGGCTCACGTTCTTGCCGTTGTCCATACGGTCCAGCAGGCGGACCGAACCGGTCGCGAGGTCGTAGAGCGCGATGCGCCAGTTGCCGACGGCCAGGGTCCGGAAGTCGGTCTCCGGCCCGCGATCCGTGGCGAAGGCGATGCTGCCCCCGTCCGGCGACCACACCGGGTGGAGATCCGCGTACTTGTCCTCGGTGAGCTGGCGCAAACCGCTCCCGTCGCGGTTCACGATGTAGAGATCGCTGAGCCCGCCCTCGTACCCGGTGAAGATGAGCTGCTTGCCATCGGGGCTCCATGATGGCGTCGTGACCCCGCTCAGCTTGAGCTCGATGCGTTTCACCTCTTTGTTCCGCTTGACATCCACGATGAGGATGTCGTCCCGGGGACCTCGCTTCGCGGCGAAAGCCAGGAACTTCCCATCCGGCGACCAGTTCGCCTGCGAGTTGAGGAACCGGTAGGTCTCGTAGTTGCTGCTGATCCCCGACTTCAGGATGCGCCGCTTGACCTCGCCGGTGATGCCGTCGGCGAGGTACAGGTCCACCGAGTAGAAGTCCTTCTCGCTGAAGTACGCCACCTGGGAGCCGTCGGGAGACAGGGCGGGGGCCAGGTGGTAGACGCCGTCCGACCGCTTCTCGGTGAGCAGCTCCTCGGCCACCGAGCGGGCGCGGGCCCGCGCGCCGATCTCCGGCAGATACCGCTTCTGCACGGCGTCACGCCACTGCTCGGAGAGCTGGTCGAGCGTGAGACCGATGGTGCGCCGGAAGGCGGGCTCGACGCCGCCCGCAAGCGTGGCCTTGAGGATCGCGCCGACCGCCTCGTCGCCCCAGCGCTCGGCCACGTAGGACCAGAGCGCGTGGCCGAAGCGGTAGGGAAAGAACTCGTAGGGGTCCACCGTCATCTGATCGATGGTGGGCAGCTTTCCCTCGAGCGACGCGTCGCGGAGCCACATCGCGGTCTCCGCCTTGATCGGGCCGACGGACAGGTACTCGGCCATGCCTTCCGCGAACCAGAGCGGCGGAGCGATCGCGACCAGGGTCGCGAAGCCCGCGCCGGCCCGTCCCCGGGACCAGACGTCGTACTGGAACTGGTGCGCCATCTCGTGCATCAGCACGTGCTCGAAGTCCGAGTACGAGCCGGTAAACGGCATCACCGCCCGGTTCCGAGCGAAGTCGGTGACGCCGCCGGTGCCCTCGCCCACCTGGGTCGCGTTGGTCTGCACGAAGTCCGAGTGCGACGCGTACAGGATGATCGGCTTCCGCTCCCGAAAATCGTGGTTGAGCACCTTCGAGAGCCGGGCGTAGGAGCGCTCCGCCATCCGTGCCCCGTCCATCGCCGCGACCCGCTCGCGCTCGTAGAAGTAGACGTCGAAATGCTCGGTCTGGATGACCTTGAAATCGAAGTTGGTGTACTGGACCTTGTTCCGCCCGAAGTACTGGGCGGAGAGCGCGCCAGGAAGGCCGAGCAACAGGAGAAGGACCAGCGCCGGAGCGGTGCGTCGAAGCATGGCGACCTCAGCTAGGTGGAGCCGATCAACTAGGTGGAGCTGATCAACAGCTCCGGTGCATCATCCCAGAGCCGCTCGAGCTGGTAGAAGGAGCGGGTCTCGGGGTGGAAGAGGTGGATCACGAAATCCACGAAATCGAGCAGCACCCACCGCCCGCTGTTGAGTCCTTCGACATGATGCGTACGGTGTCCCCGGCGGCCCAGCTTCTCGATTACCGACTCGGCGATGCCGCGGACGTGGGCGTCGGAGGTACCCGACGCGATCACGAAATAGTCGGTGGCGTCAGTGAGCCCTCGCAAATCGAGTACCACGAGCTCGTTCGCCTTCAGATCCTGTATGGCGTCCAGCGCGAGGCGAAGCGCCTCGGGTGTGTTGGTCATTGCGTCGTTCCTTGATCCCGGCGGCCAGAACCTCCGGCCGGGCCGTCCTCGACCTGGTAGAAAACCGCCCAGGCCCCGGGTCCCACGTGCGTGGCGAGCACGCCGGTGCCCAGCGTGACGAAGCATTCCCCTGGCTGGTAGGCCGCCACGAGGGCGTTTCGGACCCGCTCGGCCATCTCCGGCGCCTCGGCATGAGCCACCCCGAATCGTACCATAGTGGGCCGCGGCGTGACGCGCTGCTCCAGCAGCCCCAGTACCCGCGGCACCAGGCTGTCCTTGCCCCGGACCCGGTCCACCGGAATGACTCGCCCGGTGGCGTCCAGTGACAGAATCCGCTTCACGTCCAGCATGCCGGCGATCCACGCCCGCGGGCATCGCGGAGCACCCGTACGAAGTCCGGCGGCGTGGGCTGCGAAGTGGTGGGCAGGTCCCGGGTGCCCCCGTAGCCGCCGGTAGAACTGATTCGGCTTGAGCTCGACCCGGTCGCGAAACGTCTCGTCCCCGAAGACGACCTGCAGCGGGACCAGGGAGATGTGGTGCCGGTCGAGCACCGGGTCAGGAAGGTCGGCCGAAGTGTCCGACACCACCGCCACTGCTCGCCGCTCCTCATGCGCCAGGCGGCGGTGCTGGGCGCGCATGTCGTCGGCTTTGGTCGGCTCCACCCGTCCCCAGCGTGCCGCAATAGCTAAAGACGGCCCCGGGGGTGTCGGTGTGCACATGAATCTTGAGGATGTCGCCTGCCGCCGCGACTACGACCGAGCCTCCGAAGGCGTGCATCGCCGTTCGGACTTCGTTGCCCGGGGGGAGCTGCTCGCCGCGGACCAGGACCTCGGTGCAGAACTGGAAGTCACGCTCGGCCGCGACGTCCACCAAAGCGGCCGGTATCTCGGCCGGGCTGAGCTCGGCATCCAGGGCGGCGAGGATGGCAGAGTGAAGTTGGTGCCGGTGTCGCCATCGGGGACCGGAAAGACGTTGATCCGGTTGATCTCGTCGCGACCGGCGGCCGCCCAGTCAGCGGCCGCGAAGACCGATCGCGCCAGCCGGGGACCGTCGATGTACGCGATCCCGACGGTCATGCGCGGTGGGTCACTCCGCCACGACAGAGACGCGCACCTCCGCGTGAACCTCGGGGTGCAGCCGAACGCTCACGAGGTGCTCGCCGAGCGACTTGATCGGATGCTCCAGCTCGATCCGGCGGCGGTCCACCGTGTGACCCGCCCGCCCCAGCGCGTCCGCCACGTCCTGCGCGGTGACCGACCCGAACAGCTTGCCCTCTTCGCCCGCCTTGCCCGGGATGGTGAGGCTTACGGCGGAGAGTGTGGCGGCGGCCTTTTCGGCCTCGGTCTTCTCGGCGGCATTTCGGGCACCCTTCGCCTTGGTCTCGGCGGCGATCCGCTTCTTGTTGCCCTCCGTGGCCTCGAAGGCCAGGCCGTGAGGCAGCAGGTAGTTGCGGGCGTATCCCGGCTTGACCCGGACCATTTCTCCGGCCTTGCCGAGCGTCTTGATGTCCTCACGCAGGATCACTTCGATCATCGGTCGTACCCTCCGGTGGCCGGCGTCAGCCGACGCCGGAAATCTAGCCAGGTATCGGCGAGGCCGACCATCGTCAGCCCGCACAGCACAAACGGCAGCAGGAACAGGGTGACCAACCCCAACGCCGCCAGAATGGACTTCGGGGTGCGCCGCGCTCCCAGGACGAATACCGCCATACCCCGGGTAGCGTATAGAGCGCCCCACACCAGCAGCAGGTTCTCTCCGACCAGACGGACCCAGTCGGGCCGGGGGATGAGCACCAGCGCCACTCCGACTACCCAGCCCCAGATCAACTGGTCGCTGAAGCCGAACGCCGAGAAAGGGGCAGGGGGAGCCCCCACCGGCCGGACCGCGATCCGGTGGTACCACGCCCACGCCAGTCGAAGCCCCGCAATGGCCGACAGGGCAAGCAGACCGGGGTAGAGGATGGACACCGTGTCCGCCATGGTGGACATCTGCGCGGCCATTTCGGACGATCCGGCAATGCCGGTCCAGCCGGTCCGCATGCCCCGCTGCAGTGTCGCGAGCTCCCCCTCGACCGCCGCCCGCACCGCGCCCCATTTCAGCCCGAACCCATACATCCAGACCGTGAGTCCCAGGGCGGCGGCGCCGGTGGCGGCCAAGGCGTGCGACAGCCGGTTCGATGGCCGCCACAAGGTCAGCGCCAGGAACCCACCCGACACCAGCACCGCCGCGGCCCGGGCGAACTGTGCGCCCAAGCCGCCGGCCTCCTGCAGCCACAGCGCCGACCAGGCCAGCGCACCTGCCAGCCACACCCATTCGCGGAGCGTGGCCGGGCGGGAGACCAGGAGCAGCGCGGCCAGGGGCCCGAGAAACATGGAGGGGGCGAGCAGAAGAAAGCCGGCCAGGGCGAGGACCTGTCCCCAGCGTCCGCTCGCCGGTGCGCCCGCCCGCCCGGAGGTACTCAGCCGGTGAAGCCCTTGATGTAGGGCAGCAGCGCCAGTTGCCGGGCCCGCTTGATGGCGGTGCTGAGCTGCCGCTGGTGGCGGGCGCAGGTGCCCGACAGCCGACTGGGCAGGATCTTGCCCCGCTCGGTCAGGAACCGGGACAGGGTGCGCTCATCCTTGTAGTCCACCACCCGCACACCCGATTCGCAGATGGCGCAGGTCTTCTGCGGCCGCCTCATTCGTCGTCCTCCTCGTCGCTCTTGCCCGCGGTGACCGGTACCGGTTGGGCGCCCTCGTTCACCACCACCAGGAAGCGAAGCACGCCGTCGTCGAGCTTGATCGCGCGCTCGAACTCCGGCAGCGCGGAGGCGGCCGCGTCGAACTTGGCGACGACGTAGTACCCGGTCTCGTGCTTCTTGATGGGGTAGGCGAGGCTGCGCTTGCCCCAATGACTGATTTGGGGGGCCTCGACGTCGGGCTGCTGGATGAGGGCGTGGAAGCGCTCGAGGCGCTCGTTGATGGCCGTCTCTTCGAGAGCACTATCGAAGATATAGACGACCTCGTACTGACGGGTCATGACACCTTCCTTCGGTCTGAGTCGCCCCGGGCCTGGTGCGGACGCCGGGGAGGATGGTTTGTGAGGGGGTAGTATAGGCGGGAACGGTGCGGGCCGGTAGGCACTGGTCTTGTCATCCTGAGCGAAGTGAAGGAGCCATAGCCTCGTTTCGACTCCTTCGCTTCGCTCAGGATGACACTCTGGCTTCGCTCAACATGACACTCTGGCTTCGCTCAACATGACACTCTCGCTTCGCTCAACATGGCAGAGTCCCTTACTCCCCGAGGAGCCGCGATCGCCATCCCTGGGAAAGACCTCGGCACCTCGCCAGATCGGCAGCGGCGTCGGGCTCGTGCTTCCGGGTCTGCATGATGACGGCCGCGCGCCTCACCGGCCAGGCCGGGTTGGGCCG
>JACCRH010000165.1 GCA_013813675.1 Gemmatimonadales bacterium | reverse complement strand
GCCGCGCGATCGACATCCACGAAGGAGAAGAAGTTGACGAGTCCGCCTTCAAGGCGCTCGTTCGCCAAGCGGTCGCCCTCAACAGTTCTGGCAAGTCGAAACCTTCGAAGAAAGCGAAGTCCTAAGGGATGCCGCCCCTGAACAGGTCCGACATCGGGGTGGCGGAGGTGTCGTTCCGCCCGAGCGTCCCCAGGTTGAAGATGGCCTCGACAGTCGCAAGGGTGAGGTGCTGGTCGAAGACTCTCTCAAGCCGCTCAACATGTCGCAGGTGAAGCTCGCCGGCGAGTGTCAAGTGACACGGGGCACTCACTCCCGCTATCGGTCTCTCACCCGCACCCCCGTGAGATCGTCCACCGCCCCCATCACCGCGTGGAATCCCTTGACGTCCGCCGGCCGAACCCGCTCCCGAATCCCCCGCTCCAAAGTCTGGAGCAGCCGGTTCAAGCGCTGGGTCAGCCTCCGGCCAACCTGGGTGATGTGTATCAGGAAGGACCGGCGGTCGTCAGGATTGATCACCCTGCGGACCAGGCCGGTCTTCTCCAGACGGTCCAGCAGGCTGGTGAGGGTGGACTGCTTGATCCCGAACACCCGCACCAGCTCGCCGACGGGAGCGGGGGCATACTTCGCCAGGTAGCTGAGGACATGTCCCTCGAGCGGACTGATCCCCAGCGCCTCGGTCGATCCCTCCAGATACATGGAGATCTGCCGGGAGGCCTTGTGCAGGGGAGAGAGGAATTCGAGCGCCATGTGGCTTCCGTTGAAACCGGGGTTGCTACGATGTCGTAGTAATATCGGTGGGCTGCCCGCCCTGCCACCGGGCTTGACTGGCGTGGTGCCGCGGGCGATATATCGGAGGAAGTAATACGGTTTCGGACTACTTATCAACTCACTTCCATGAATCCCTGACCGACCAGGAGACAGTTATGCATAAAGTCGAGGCCGGAACTACCAGTGAAATCGAGGTCTGGCGCCTGCAGACCCAGATCACCCGGAGCGTCGTGGGCATCAATCTCAAGGGCCTCACCCACGACGACAGCCTGGTGCAGCCCCAGCCCGACGGCAACTGCCTCAACTGGGTGCTCGGCCACCTGCTCTCGGTCTACGAAGAAGTGCTCCTCCTGCTGGGTCAGGAGCCGGTGCTGGGCAAGCCGGCGTTGAAGCACTATGTCCGTGGCTCCGAGCCCATCCGTGACGGCGCCGAGGCAATCGACTTTGAGAAGCTGATGACGGCGTGGACCGAGGCGTCCAAACGGATCGACGACGGCCTGGCCAACCTGGCCCCGGAAGCGCTCGACCGCCCGGCCAGCAGTCCCACCGGCAACCCCGACGAGACCGTGCGCTCGCTCCTCAGCACGGTCATGTTTCACCAGGCCTACCACGCCGGACAGACGGGGGTGCTCCGGAGGATCGCCGGAAAGGAAGGCGCCATCCGCTAGCCGTCGAGATTGCAGGTCCGATTCCGACGAGTGCGCCGCGAGGCGGTCGCCTATCATCGGTCTTCGGCCGCCTGTCCGCCGGCGGAGGGCCTCTGTCAGGAGACTGGAATGCTGGGAACTCGAGACGTCACCGCCACCATCGCGGTCAAGGACATCGCGCGGGCCAGACACTTTTACCAGGAGACCCTCGGCCTGAAACTGGTCGACGCGGACGAGCCCGAGGCCCTCCTGTTCCGGAGCGGTAACTCGACGGTCCTGGTGTACGAGTCACGCTATGCCGGGTCCAACCAGGCCACGGCGCTCACCTGGGTGGTCGGCGATGATCTGGACCAGGAAGTGGCGCTGCTCAAGTCTAAGGGCGTGGTGTTCGGGCGCTACGAGCTGCCCGGCACCACCCGCGAAGGCGAAGTCCACCTGTCGGGCGGCACCCGGGCCGCCTGGTTCATGGATGCCGACGGCAACATCCTCGCCATGGTCAATCGGTGAGCTCGCCGCCTCGCGCCGGGCGGCGGGAGTGGATCGGCCTCGGAGTCATCGCACTTCCCTGCCTGCTCTACTCGATGGATCTCACGGTGCTCAACCTCGCGCTCCCTTCCTTGAGCGCGGACCTGGCGCCCACCAGCTCGCAACTGCTGCGGAGCCCGTGATGACGCGCGCCTAGCGCGTCACCGGGTCTTGGCCCGGATCCGCTCGTACAGATCGATGTGCTTCTCCGCCATCGCGGTCTGGGTGAATTGGCCGGCCACCCGCTTCCGCCCCGCCTCGCCCATTCGCTTCCGGAGCGCTGGGTCGCGCGCTAGAGTCTCCAACGCCTTGGCCAGGGCGGTAACATCCCGCAGCGGCACCTCCAGGCCAGTCTCGCCGGGCACGTTCACTTCCCTCACCGCGCTGGGTAGCGCCGTAGTGATCACGGCGCGCCCCGCAGCCATCGCCTCCAGCACCACCAGCCCGAACATCTCTTCCACCGTCACCGAAGGCAGCACCAGGAAATCGGCGTCGGCCATGCGGCGCGGCAGGTCCTCGTCGGGATACTCCCCGTACCAGCGGACCCGGTCGGTGATCGCGAGCGCCTGAGCCAGTGTCCTGAGCCGGGGCCCTTCCGGCCCTGATCCGACCACGTCGAGACGCAGGTCGGGCACCCGCTCCATCGCCCGCAACAGGATATCCAGTCCCTTGTAGCTCACCAGCCGTCCGATGAAGATCGCCCGCGGAGCGGCGCCCGGGGGCGGAGGGGGGACCATCTCCCACCGCGCCTGGTCGATGCCGAAGGGAATGACCTCGACCTTCGACTCGAAGCCCATCAGCTCATTGGAAAGCGCCAGGTGGGCTCGGCTCGGAACCACCACCGCCGCGGCCCGGCGGAGCACCAGGCGGGTGATCGGCCGGTAGGCCGAGCGGCGGGAATCGGCATGCTGGGTGACCACGACCGGCGTGCGTCTGGCGCGGAGCAGGCAGGCGACGTCCGCCAGCGGGTGGGGATGGTGCACGTGGATGATGTCGGCGCTTTTCCAGGCGGCCGCAATATAGCCGGGCGCGATCTCCTGAGTCCCCAGCGCCGCCAGCGAAAAGGCCCGGGTCACCGAGGAACGCTGCCGCGCCGAGCCGCCGGCCCGGCCCAGAGTCTCCACCGCGACGACCTCGACCTGGTGTCCCAGGTTCGCGGCCCCCTCGGCCAGACTCTGCACCACGCGCTCCATGCCGCCGGACCGTGGCCAGTAGTACTTCGCGAGATGGAGGATGCGCATCGGGAGTGCCAAGTTCACCATGGACGGCGACCGGTGTCAACGCCGCCCCTTGGTAGGGACGACGCTCGGGGGCAGATTACGGAACCCCGGACGTCAACTCGCTGCTCTTCTCTCACCCCCCCGACGCATGAACCACACCTGGATCGCGCTCCGCTGCGGTACGCCGAGGTGAGGGCCGTGGTGGTGTCGCGGGTCTATGCCGACCCCGCGAGCCGGGGCAAGCTCAAGGCGCTGGCCGGGCTCGGCGTATCGGTGGCCGCGGCGGTGCCCGACCGCTGGTCGCCGCTCGGCCTCGGCGCCGAGCAACAGACCGTCTGGGGAGAGGACGGCGGGGTCCGCACGGTGCCGATCGCGGTGCGCGGCGGCACCTCGCCCGACTCCGATCCCTCCTGGAGCCGGAGCGCCTTGCGCCGGCTGCTCGCCGACTTCCGCCCCGAGTTGGTCCAGATCGAGGAGGAGCCGTGGACCCGCGCGGCCTCCAGCGCCGCCGCCCTGGCCCGTCGGTTGCAAGTGCCCTACGTCGTCCTCACCCGGGAGAGCCTTCCCGGCGCCTACGGCGCGATCGGCCGGATCCGCCGATCCCGCGTCCTCAGCAGCGCGCGAGGGTTGCTCGCCGTCAACGAGTTAGCCGCCAAGCTGGCGACCAGGCAGCACCCTTCCTTGGCGCGCCAGGTCATCCCCCAACTGGGCGTGGGACTGCCGCTGCAGGGCTCCCGGCCGGAGCAGCCTGGACTCACCATAGGATTCTTCGGACGACTCATTCCCGAGAAGGGTCTCGACCTCCTCTTCCGGGCCTGCGTCAAACTGGTCGGCCGCTGGACCATCAGCGTGGTGGGCACCGGCCCCGCCCAGGAGGAGCTGGAAGGGCTCGCCGAGCGCCTGGGCATCGCCGGCCGGGTCACCTGGCTGGGTGCGCTTCCTCGCCAGCGGGTAGACCAGATCTGGCCGCGGCTGGATTGCGTCGTTCTCCCCTCCCGAACGGCGCCGCGCTGGGTCGAAGGCATGCCCCGCGCCGCGATGGAGGCCATGGCGCATGGCGTCGCGGTCGTCGCCAGCGCCGCCGGAGCGCTCCCCGAGATCGTGGGCTCCGCCGGACTGGTCGTGCCCGAGGAGGACGTCGGGGCCATCGCGGAGGCCCTTCAGCGGCTGCACGACGATCCGGTGGAGCGGGAACGGCTCGGCGCGGCTGGCCGGCGGCGGGTGATGAGCGAATACACCGACGCGGCGATCGCCGGAAAGACGCTCCGCTTCTGGACCCAGTCTGTCGCCGCAACCAGTTGACATCCTGTAACTTACGAGCGAACTTCCCGCCCCATGCCCATCAGAGCCTCAGGAACTTTTCGCCGCCCGCGGTCGGGACTGCTGCTGGCTGTCTTCCTCACTGCGATGCCGGGCGCGATCGCGGCCCAGGTACCGGCTCAGGTGGGGCCCGGCCAGCAGCTTCCAACTCCGGATCAGGCGAGGGACCTGCTTCAGAACCAGCCTGATCTGGTTCGGCAGCTCCGGGAGAAGCTGGGGCAGTCGGGATTGAGCCCGGACCAGGTCCGCGCCCGGCTGCGTGCGGCAGGTTATCCGGAGAACTTCCTCGACCAGTATCTCTCCGGCGCGGACACATCGCAGGGGGTGCGGCCCGGGCCTCGCGACTTGGACGCGGTGCAGGCGCTGGGCATCCTCTCCCCGCAGGAGGCCGACTCGCTCCAGTTCGCCGACTCGATGTTCGCGATCTCGGACTCGGTCCGACAACTGCTCGACTCGCTGCGCTACGTGCACCTCGACTCGCTCCGCGCCGATTCGCTCGCCGACTCGCTGGAGGCGATCCAGCCGGCCGGCCTCAAAGTCTTCGGCCTGGAGACTTTTCGCCGGCTCTCCACCCGATTCGAGCCGATGGACGCCGGACCGGTGGACGAGAACTACCAGCTCGGGCCGGGGGATGCTCTCGTGCTCATCCTGACTGGCGACGTCGAGCAGGCTCACGTGCTGAACGTCACCCGCGAGGGATTCATCGTAGTCCCTCAAGTCGGTCAACTGCACGTGGCCAACCTCACCCTGGGCCAGCTCGAGGACCAGCTCTACACCCGGCTCGGCAAGGTCTACTCCGGGGTTCGCCGAAGCCCTGATGCGCGCACCCAATTCCAGGTCTCGCTCGCCAAGCTGCGGAAACTTCAGGTCTACGTGGCCGGAGACGTGGTGCGCCCTGGCGCCTACCAGGTCTCCGCGGCCGGTACGGTGCTCAACGCGCTCTATGCGGCGGGCGGCCCCACCACCAACGGAAGCTTTCGGCGGATCGACATCCGCCGCGGCGGCAAGCTGGTGGACAGCGTCGACGTCTACGACTATCTCACGCAGGGCATCAACCCTACGGTTACGCGGCTCCAAACCGGGGACGTGGTCTTCGTGCCGGTGCACGGCGGCTTCGCCAAGGTTGCCGGCAAGGTCAAGCGTCCGGCGATCTACGAGTTGCGCCCCGACGAGACGCTCCGCGATCTCATCGAGTTCGCCGGCGGCTTCGATCCCACGGCGTACCAGGCACGGGTGACGATACACCGGGTGCTGCCTGCGGCCTCGCGGGGCTCGAGCGGGCGCGCCCGGGTGGTGATCGCGGTCGGGGCGGACCAGTTCGTGGACGGTGGGGCTCCCGCGGTACCTATGGCGCCGGGCGACTCGGTGACGGTTCACGGCGTGGCCGACCGGATCCGGAGCTTCGTCACGGTGCGGGGCAACGTCTGGGTCGAGGGAGAGGTCGGCCACGCCCCCGGTATGAAGCTCAGCGATGCCATCCGGCTCGCGGGCGGTCCGAAGCCGGACGTCTACCTCGACCGCATCCTGGTGACCCGGGTTCGGGACGACTCCAGCATGATCCAGCTGCGGTCCGCCTTCCGCGATACCACCGGAGCGGTGATCGAAGACATCCTGCTCGACGAGGAGGACGAGATCCGGGTGTTCTCCCGCTCCACATTCCGGGCGGAGCGCTACGTCGCGGTCGTCGGCGCGGTGCGGAAGCCCGGCCGGGTGCCCTACCGCGAGGGAATGACGGTTCGCGACGCGGTGCTCCTCGCCGACGGCCTTACGCCCGACGCCTGGCTCCAGGAGGCCGAGATCGCGCGGCTGGCGGAGGACTCCACGCCGGGCGCGCTGGCCAAGACCATCCGGGTGCCGCTCGACTCCTCGTATCTCTTCGGCCGGCGCCCGGGCGACAAGTACGCAGGCCCGCCCGGTCTCCCGGCGCCCGCCTCCGGAGCGCCCGACGCGGAGCTCCAGCCCTACGACAACCTGATGGTCATGCGGCAGCCGGGGTGGGAGTTGCAGCGCAGCGTGGCGATCACCGGCCAGGTGCGGTATCCCGGCAGGTATTCACTCAAGTCGAAGACCGACCGACTCAACGATCTTCTGGTCCGGGCCGGCGGCTTGACGCCTCAGGCGTACCCCGCCGGAGTGCAGTTCTATCGCTCGTACACCGGGGGCCGGCCCACCGGGGGCGACCCCCTGACCCCGGTGCTGGCCGAGCCCCGGCCCTATCTGACCGTGGGCGGACGCGATTCCGTGCGGCGGAGCGTCCCCGAGCGAGTCGGCATCGATCTGCCCAAGGTGCTGGCCGACTCCGGCTTCCGCGACAATATCGTGCTCCTGGGCGGCGACTCGCTCCACATCCCTGAGTTCGATCCCGTGATCATGGTGCAGGGCGCGGTCAACTCACCGGGGCCGGTGGCCTACGAGCCGGGGAAGAATCTCGACTGGTACGTGGATCGGGCCGGGGGCTACACCCAGACGGGGGACCAGGGTCACGCGTACCTGACCCAGCCAAACGGCGAGCGGGAAGGGGTGAAACGGAGGGCGGTCTTCGCCGATCGGGTGCCTCGACCCCGCCCCGGCGCGGTCGTCTTCGTGCCGAACAAACTGCTCCAAGAGCAACCGAGTAACGTGACTGGGGTACTCGCCACGGCGGCCCAAGTCATCGGGGCCCTGGTGACGATCATCCTGGTTGCGCGGCGCTAGGCGCTGGCAGTCTCCACCGCTTCGGCGGTTTCTTCGGAGGTAGCTGCTACAGGGTGGAAATCGGGCACCAGGCGGGCCAGAAGGCTCCGAAGCCGGTCGTCGGCCCAACCACCCCGGGCACCTTCCACCAGCAGGTCCACCCCGGTGCTCAGGCCGATAGGCAAGACCCCGTTCTTGGCGCGAAGCACCTTGGGATGCCCAGTGGGCATTGCGCTCTCCGAATCGAAGAACAACTCCTCGTAGAGCTTTTCTCCGGGGCGCGTCCCGGTAAACCGGATCTCGATGTCCTCCCCTACTTCCAGGCCCGAGAGCCGGATCAAGTCGGTGGCCAGGTCGAGAATCTTGACCGGCTCCCCCATGTTCAGTACGAAGACCTCGCCGCCCCGGCCGATCGCCCCGGCCTGAAGGACCAGTTGGACCGCCTCCGGGATGGTCATGAAGTAACGCCGCATTTCGGGGTGGGTGATCGTCACCGGTCCCCCGGCGGCGATCTGCCGCAGGAAAGTGGGAACCACACTCCCCCGGCTGCCGAGCACGTTGCCGAACCGCACGGCGACGAAGTTCCGCCCGTGGGTCTGGGCGACCTCCTGCACGATCTGCTCCGCCAACCGCTTGGTCGCGCCCATCACGTTGGTAGGCCGGACCGCCTTGTCGGTGGAGATCATCACCAGGCGCTCGACGCCGAGCTCCGCCGAGAGCTCGGCCACGTTTCTGGTGCCCAGAACGTTGTTGGTCACCGCCTCGGCGAGATTCCCTTCCATGAGGGGGACGTGCTTGTGGGCAGCGGCGTGAAAAACCGCGTAGGGGCGATAGCGCTGGAATATCTGCCGCACCCGCTCCCGGTCTCGCACGTCGGCGATGAGGGGGACCACGGTGACGTTGGGGAAACGCTCGTTGAGCTCTGCCAGTACGTCGAAGATCGAGTTCTCGCCGTGGCCCAGCATCAGGATCTGGGCCGGCTCCAGCCGGGCGAGCTGGCGGCACAGCTCGCTACCGATCGATCCACCCGCTCCGGTCACCAGCACCGTCTCGCCGGTGGCGAGCACGCGAACCTGCTCGAGGTCGGTCTGGATCGGCTCGCGCCGCAGCAGGTCTTGGATCTCGACCTGCCGCAGAGAGGCGACGGCGACTCGGCCCGCGAGGATGTCGGAAAGCGCGGGAATGGTGCGGGTGTTCACCCCAACCTCCAGCGCGGCGCGGACCACCTGTCTCACCACCTGGCCCGAGGCGCGAGGTATGGCGATGATCACTTCCTCGATGTCGTACTGGGTGACCAGCTCGGGGATGCCGGAGAGGGAACCCAGCACCAGCCGGTCGTGCATCCGGTGGCCGTGCTTGGAGACGTCGTCATCCACGAAACCGATGGGATTGAGGCCGAGCTGCGGATGGGCGAGCAGCTCCTTGACGATCAGCTCCCCCGCGGCTCCCGCGCCAACGATCAGCGCGCGCCGCGCGTCATTGAGCCGGCGGCGCTGGCCCCGGCGTCCATAGGAGCGCACCGCGAGCCGGGGAAGCGCGGCGAAGACTCCGGTGAAAAGGCCGTCCAGGAAGAGCACCGAAAGCGGAACCCGCATGTCCGTGAGCCCGGTGAACGGCAGCACCACCGCACCGATCACCAGCCCCGCGAACCCCGAGATCGCCGAGGCGAGGATCAGCCGCTCCAGCTCGAGCAGGCCGGCGTACCGCCACAGCCGCCGGTACAGGCCACTGGTCCATAGCGTCAGGATTTTGACAGGGAGCGAAGCGAGGAGGTACACCACAGCAGAGAGGCTGTGCTCCGGCCCCCACTCGAATCCTTCGAACCGGATCGCGAACGCCAAGATCACCGACGCCGCGAATAACAGCACGTCCGAGGCAAACAAATACCGATTACGTAAATGCGTACCGAACGGTTGTCTTACGGCATCGGGCATGGCCAGATTATCCTAGGGAAGTGCCATCAGAGTCAAGGCCTTGAAGCGCTGGAGTTTAGCTCCGCTGGATCCGCCCGGAAGAGAGACCCACCGCCCCCATTGTCAAGTTTGGGCCTGACCTGCCAGGTTCGAGCCCTCCTTGCCACATAAGGCCACCGATGACCGGGGGCGTCACAAACGGGTCATAAGAAGCATGATTCAGACCAGGCAATAGTGGCCGATTCTTCGGTTCCCCTGCGGCTAAGAGCCCGCCCTGCATGTCTATGTGACACGCCGCGCGGCGCTGTGAGGAGTCACATCCGACCGCGATACCAGTCGGCAGCCAGCCCGAGGCCCTCCGCCACCGAGTAGGGGGGACGATATCCGGTCAGCCGGAGGAGCTTCGAGCTGTCTACGGCCAGCGAGCTCAGGAGCCGGTCAATGGCGTCGGAAGTGAACGGGAGTGGCCGAACCCGGGCGATGAGGTCGCCCACCCGTCCGGCGGCTCGGAAGAGGGCGGGAGGCACCGGGACGAGGCGCACCGGACGGCCGAGTGCGAGGCCGATGGCGCGGAGGAGCTCCGGAGTCGAGAGATCGTGGCCGTCCGAAACGAAGAAGGTCTCGCCCCATGCGGCCGGCGAGTGGAGCACGGCCATGACGGCCCCGGCCACGTTCCCCACGAAGGCCAGACTCCGGCGGTTCTGCACCAGGCCGAATGGCAGCGGGACACCCCGGTCCACCAGCCGGAAGAGACGGACCATGTTGCCCTTCATCCCGGGGCCGTACACCAGTGGCAGCCGAAGCACCGACGCATGGAGGGAGTGCCGTTGCGCCATCTCCCGGACCAGCGCTTCCGCCTCAAGCTTAGTGACCCCATAGGGGTCCAGCGGCCGGGGAGGGACCTCCTCGGTCCATGGTGCGACGTTCGCCTCGCCCACCGCCTTGACCGTGCTCGCAAGAACGAACCGGCCCACCCCGGCGCGTACCGCTTCCTCCAACACGATTCTGGTTCCCTCCACGTTGGCTCGGCGGAACTCGGTCAGCGGATTGGCGGCAGTCTCCTGCATTACGTGAACCCGGGCAGCCAGGTGTACCACCATATCCGCCCCGGCGAGTGCCGGGCGGAGCGCCGCCGGGTCGAGCACGTCGGCGTGGTGAAACAACATGCCGGGTGGAATGTGCCGAGGCGGGTGGCGGGCGACACCCCGCACCTGGATGCCAGATTCGGCGAGGGTCCGGCAAAGCCATGATCCCACGAAGCCGCTTGCCCCGGTCACGACGGCGATGGCGGGGGCGGAGCTGTGCTGGACGATGTCGAGAGGGCTGCCGGAGCGGAGGTCGCGAGGAGTGAAGGCGATGCTCAATCCCGGTACTTGCGGACGTACTCGTCATGAATCCAGCGGTACGTTCGCTCCATGCCGTCGCGGAGCCTGATGGAGGGCTCCCAGCCGAGCGCTGCTCGAATCATGGTGTTGTCCGAGTTTCGCCCGTTGACCCCTTTCGGCGCGTCCAGATTGTAGACGTGCTCGAGCTGGGCGCCGGCGATCTCCTCGGCGATGTGCACCAGATGGTTGATCGTCACCAGCTCACTGGAGCCGAGATTGATCGGGTCCAGGATGTCGCTTCGGGCGATGTCGAGGGTTCCGCGGATACAGTCGTCGATGTACATGAACGAGCGGGTCTGGGTGCCGTCGCCCCAGATCTCGATCGACCGGGCGCCGGTCTGGGTGGCGTGAATCACCTTGCGGCAGATGGCGGCGGGCGCCTTCTCCCGGCCCCCTTCCCAGGTTCCGTGGGGGCCGTAGACGTTATGATACCGGGCGACCCGGGTCTCCAATCCAAAATCTTCGCGGAAGTGACGGCACATCCGCTCGGAGAAGAGCTTCTCCCACCCGTAGCCGTCCTCCGGCATGGCCGGATACGCGTCGGACTCCCGGAGCGGAGTGACCTCAGCCGACCGCTGCTTGTCCACGTTGTAAGCGCAGGCCGAGGAGGAGTAGAAGAACCGGGAGACCCCCGCCTCACGCCCGGCCATCAACATGTGGGTATTGGCCAGAACGGAGAGCATGCACAAGGCCTTGTTGTGCTCGATGAAGCCCATCCCGCCCATGTCGGCCGCCAGCTGGTAGACCTCCGCGGCGCCGGCGCAGGCCCGGGTGCAGGCATCCCGGAGCTTGAGGTCGGCGACCACGTTTTCGACGTCGTCGAAGACCTGATACCACTCGCTCTGCGGCTTGATGTCCACCGCCCGCACCGCCCGGCCCTCGGCCCGGAGACGAGCGACCAGGTGACCCCCGATGAAGCCGCCGGCTCCGGCCACCA
>JACCRH010000142.1 GCA_013813675.1 Gemmatimonadales bacterium | reverse complement strand
GGATTGGCCTGGCGCGCGTTGGCATCCATCATCTCGGTGAGCAGGCTCTGGTCGAGGGAGCCCCAATTCACCCCGATGCGCACCGGTTTCCGATTCGCCAGAGCGACGTCCACGATGGCGCGGAAGTGCTCGTCGGCCCGCTTGCCGCCGACGTTGCCCGGATTGATACGATACTTGGCCAGGGCTCCGGCGCACGCGGGATGGCGGGTCAGCAGCAGGTGGCCGTTGTAGTGGAAGTCGCCGATGATGGGGACGGTCAGACCCAGGCGATCCAGTCCCTCCGCAATGTGGGGCACCGCAGCGGCGGCCTCATCGTTGTTTACGGTGACCCGTACCAGCTCGCTCCCGGCGCGCGCCAGCGCCGCGACCTGCCGCACCGTCCCCTCCACGTCGGCCGTGTCGGTATTGGTCATCGATTGGACCACGATGGGATGCTCCGACCCCACGGGCACTCCGCCGACGTGCACGGTGACGGTGGACCTGCGTATGGTGGGCGGCATGGGCGGGAATATAACTTCTTGCATGCCCGACACCTCCCAGGATAATCCGCGCCGCGCCGCCATCACCGGGGTCGCCACCTACGTCCCCGACCGCATCGTCACCAATGCCGAGCTCGCCCGGACGCTCGACACCTCCGACGACTGGATCGTGACCCGCACCGGCATCAGGGAGCGGCGACGCGGGGGGCCGGGCGAAACCACCTCCACCATGGGCGCCGAGGCGGTTCGGCGCCTGATGGCGGCGAAGGGGCTGGCCCCGGACCAGGTGGACGTCCTCATCGTCGCGACGGTGACGCCCGACATGTTCTTTCCTGCTACGGCGTGCCTGATCCAGGACCAGGTCGGCCTGCAGAGCACGTGGGGATTCGACCTCTCGGCGGCCTGCTCGGGATTCCTCTACGCCCTCACGACCGGAGCGCAGTTCGTCGCCTCGGGCGTGCATCGGCGGGTCATCGTGGTCGGTGCCGACCTGATGAGCGCGATCATCGACCCGCTGGACCGCACCACGGCGGTGCTCTTCGGGGACGGCGCGGGAGCGGTGCTGCTGGAGCCGGCGGAACCGGGGTTCGGAATCCTGGACTTTCTGCACCGGGTGGACGGGAGCGGACGGAACGACCTGTTCATGCCGGCCGGCGGCAGCCTCAAGCCGCCGAGTGTGGAGACGGTGGTGGCCAGGGAGCACTTTCTGAAGCAGAATGGCCGCACCGTGTTCAAGTTCGCCGTGTCGCAGATGGCCGAGAGCGTCGAGCGGCTGATCGACCGCAACGGCTTGAAGGCCTCCGACCTCGCCGTGGTGATTCCCCATCAGGCCAACCAGCGGATCCTGGATGCGACGGCGGATCGCCTCGGGCTGGCGCATGACCGGATGGCCTCGGTGATCGGGCGCTACGGAAACACCACCGCGGCAACCCTGCCGCTCGCGCTCGATGACTTAGTGCGGGCTGGGAAACTCGAGCGCGGGGACCTGGCGGTGTTCGTGGCGGTGGGGGCGGGGTTTACCGTGGGGGCGACGCTGATGCGGTGGGGGTGACGCTTGGGTGGCTGGGTGGCACGGTGCGGGGGGAGGGGACTATGCCTCACCTCAAGCCCTCGAAAACTCCGCCCGGTCGATGGCCCCGAGATCCTCCGCCGACAGCTCCAGCGACCCCGCCGCCACGCTGTCCACCGCGTGTTCCACGCGGCGCGCGCTAGGAATCGCGACCACCGCGGGTGACTGGGCCAGGACCCAGGCGAGCACCAGGGCGTGCGCCGAGACGCCGAGGCGCGCGGCTATCGGCCGGAGCACCGGATGGTCGGGCAGCTTCCGGTTCAGACGTCCGCCGCCGGTGGGACTGTACGCCAGGAACCCTATTCCCTGTCCCTCGCAGTACCGCACCACACCTTCCTCCAGCGCCTCCCGAAAGAACGGATTGAGCCGGTTCTGCACCGTGGCGATCGGCACCAGGGTCTCCGCCGCACGAATCTGGGCCACGGACACGTTGGAGAGACCCGCCCAGCGAATCTTGCCCTGGCGCCGGAGCTCGGCCAGCGCGCCTACGCTCTCCGCGAATGGCACGTCGGGGTCGGGGGCGTGGAGCTGGTAGAGCGCGATGCGCTCGACGCCGAGGGCTCGAAGGGAGCGCTCGCAGGCCGCGTACAGATGCTCGGGGCGCCCGTCCCGGTCCCAGCGCCCTGCCGGCCGGGTGAGCCCCCCCTTGGTGGCGACCAGTACCGCCTCCCGGTCGCCGGTCCAGCCACGAAGGGCCTGGGCCACCAGCCGCTCGTTGTGTCCGATGTCGGAATCGTCGAGGCAGTAGACGTCGGCGGTGTCGATGAGCCTCGCGCCGGCATCGAGCGCCGACCGCACCACCTCGACCGCCTGAGCCTCGGGCGGGCGATCCTGCAGCGAGAGGTGCATGCCGCCGTACCCTACCGGGGGAACGGCGGGGGCCCCGGCGCCCAATGTCCGCGGTGTCACCGGCCCAGCGCCTCCGGGCAGCAGGCGACCTGAACTTCCCGGGCGCTGAAGCCGATCGCCATTGTTTGTCCGGCGGGGAGAACGGAGGGCTGCGGCGGCATCAGGCTCACGCGAGTCCGAGCTGCTGGATAAGTCGCCGCCAGTCCGCCGCGGACACCACCCCCTGCTCGAAGAGCGGCGTCAGCGTGGCGAGGATCTCAGCGCGAGAACCGTCGATCCGCCGGTCGCGCAGCTCGCCGATCATGCGGGCGAAGCGGTGCTCGTACTCGTCCGCGTCGAGCTGGCCTTCCTGCCGCTGGGTACTGAGCCTCTTCAGCTCCTCCGCTACTCGGGAGGGAGCGATGGGCTTGAGGGCGCCTTCCTGCTGATCAGCCGACATGTCGTGTTCCTCGCGAAGGCCGGAATGGATGACGAGCCGCGTGCCGTCTCCATTATGGCCCTCATCGGCTGGCCACGTCCAGGGCTCGGAGTTGCCGAGGTCTAGCCCGCCTCGGCGGACGGCGCTACGGTGGAGCTCT
>JACCRH010000138.1 GCA_013813675.1 Gemmatimonadales bacterium | reverse complement strand
TGGGCGCAGCAGCAGAAGCTGAGGCAAGTGGTGGCGGGCCGGCGGTTGACAGTCTCCGGAAAGGGGTCATAAGTTATCAGACTAACCCCGACCCGAGCAGAATCGTGATGCCGAACGTCGCCGCGATGAAGTCCGTCCGCCCGAAGCACTGTTGCCGCGCCTGCTCAGATGGCGGCCGGCGGGCGGCGCTGCTGTTATAGGCGTCGGGTACCAGATCCCGGCCGGCCGCTCTCCCTTCCCGGGGGCGCGGCCGGTCTTCGTTTCGGGCGTGGCTCCAGCTCGAAGACCAACGAAAGCAGTGCAAGGAGGCAGACATGGCAACCGCCCAAGTGGCGCCGGCTACCCCGATCGAGAAGCGGGGCTACGCCTACCCCGAGGTGCTCGTCTCCACCGACTGGGTGGCGCAGCATCTCGAGGACCCGAAGGTGCGCCTGGTGGAATCGAACGAGGATATTCTGCTGTACGATACCGGCCACATCCCCGGGGCAGTGAAGGTGGACTGGACCACCGACCTCAACGACGCGCTCACCCGCGACTACATCGACCGCGAGCGGCTGCAGAAGCTGCTGCGCGCGAAAGGCATCAACGACGACACCACCATCGTGTTCTACGGCGACAAGAACAACTGGTGGGCGACGTACGCGCTCTGGGTGCTCCAGCTCTTCGGGATCAAGAACGTCAAGGTGATGGACGGCGGGCGGCTCCGCTGGGTGGACGAGGGGCGGCCGCTGTTGACCGACGCGCCTTCCCATCCCGCGGGAAACATCACCGTCGGCGAGCGGGACGACAAGAAGATCCGCGCGTTCCGCGACGAGGTGCTGGAGCACCAGAAACAGAAGCGCCAGCTGGTGGATGTCCGAAGCCCCGAGGAGTTCAGCGGCCAGAAGACCCACATGCCGGAGTATCCCCAGGAGGGATGCCTCCGCGGCGGACACATCCCGGGCGCCAAGAGCATCCCGTGGGCCAAGGCGGTCGATCCGGAGACCCACACCTTCAAGTCCGCCGACGAGCTGCGGAAGCTCTACGAGCAGGACAACAGCTTGAAGAAGGACCAGGAGACCATCGCCTACTGCCGCATCGGCGAACGGTCCTCCCACACCTGGTTCGCGCTCACCTATCTGCTCGGCTTCGACAAGGTGCGGAACTACGATGGGTCGTGGACCGAGTGGGGGAACGCGGTGAGGCTGCCGGTCGAGAGGTAGGGAAAACCGTTCACGCTGTTTGTTGTCGTGCCTCCCCAATTTCTCCCGGCCGGTTCGTCACGATGCCGGCCACGCCCCGCCGCCACAACCTCTGGGCGCTGGCGGGGGAGTCCACCGTCCACACGTGCACCGGACACCCGCGGGTGCGCGCGGCGGTGACGAAGGCACGAGTCGGCACCGGGAGCCCGCGGTGCCGCTGGGGCACCGAGAGGAAGCGGTACCTCACCTTCGGCGGCCGTTTCCGGAGCAGGACCGCCCAGTAGAGCGCCGAGATCTCCGGGCCGGAGGCGCCCCGCGCGAACGGGGGCTCGTCGAACGCCCGGAGCGCCTCCTGATGCTCCGACGCCACCACGCACCGTTCGGCGGCTCCCTCCTGGAGTAAGACCCGGCGCACCGCCTCTTGCGCCTGGGTCTCCTTGATCTCCACCAGCACCGGCGTGCGTGGGAACGTCCACAGCACTTCGCCGAGCGTCGGTATCCGCGCGTCCCGGCCGCGGTAGGGATAGGTCCGTCCTTCGTCGGGAGTGAACTGCCACCCCGCATCTACCGACCGAAGATTGGCCAGGGTCTCGGAGCCGACCGGTCCGGTGCGATCCGTTGTACGGTCGAGCGCGGCGTCGTGAATCACCACCGGCGCGCCGTCGGCCGTAAGCCGAACGTCGAGCTCCAGCGCGTCGGCGCCGCGCTGGACCGCGGCCTCGAACGCCGTCAAGGTGTTTTCGGGCGCCTCGGCGGAGGAGCCCCGGTGGGCGATGACCGGCCGCGCGCCGAGGTCGAGCAAGGGGTTGAGCCCCGGGCCTCGGCTCACGGCTGGGAATGCCGGTCGAAGAAATCGAGCATGGCGCGGGTCGCGTTCACATCGCGGGAGACCCGTCCGACGCGGCGGCCCACGGCAGGCCCGCCCGGCCAGGTGTGGCCTCCTCCCTCTATGGTGTAGAGCACTACCTCGCGCCCCTCCCGGCAGCCGGTGTACGCCGTGCGTCGGACGCTGAGCCCATCCGCGGCGGTGTCGGGCTCCGCGGTGACCGCCGGGGACACCGCGCAGCCGCCGACGTTGGCGAAGAGCGCGGCTGTTTCCGGCGCCGAGAGCACCTGACCGCGCCGGATTCCCACCGTGCCGCCTTCGTACGGCATCAGTGGGTCCCGGGTGCCCTGGAACGAGATGACCGACAGTGGCCGGGTGGCGGCGCACGGGGTCTCCAGGGCGGCGGCGGGAGCGCCTGCCACCGGTGCGATCGCGGCGAAGACGCCGGGGAGGTCGCAGGCGAGCCGAAAGGCGAGGCCAGCTCCGTTGGAGATGCCGGTGGCGTAGATCCGCTTGGGGTCCACCGGCAGCTCGCGGCCCAG
>JACCRH010000134.1 GCA_013813675.1 Gemmatimonadales bacterium | reverse complement strand
AGGCCCACCTGAGCGACCACGAGCTCCAGCAGTTCATCAACTCGAAAACCAACCATCCGGTTCGCTTTGGATATCAGCGGCGACAATACCTACGGCCAGCTCGGGGATGGGACCACCACCCGGCGGCTGACGCCGGTCGCGGTCGCCGGCAGCCTCTTCTTCAGCCAGGTGAGTGCGGGCTCCGAGCATACCTGCGGGAGGACCCCCGCCGCCGTAGCCTATTGCTGGGGGCACAATGGAAGCGGCCAGCTCGGCGATGGCACGACCACCAATCGCCTGAGGCCGGTGGCGGTCGCCGGCGGCGATTAGTCGGCGACGTAGAAAATGCGGACAGGCAAATTCATTCCGGCGGGGGTGTCGAGGATCACGGCTGCCGCCGGATCCGCGCGAGGAGGCTTTGCAAACACACCCTAACCCGCACGCCGCCAGCCCCTGCCTCACATGAATGGTCGGGGGTGCTGAGTACCGTGGCGATGGAGCGTCTTCCGCTTCCACAACCCGGCTCTGGGCGCGCTGGTCGGCGGGGGCCGGGTGCCGTGGGTGGCGCGCTGCTAGGCGCAAATGGTCGGTCTCATTATGCCGAGATGGCGTAAGGAGACGCACCGATCATTGACGTGGGCGGTGGCGCTTTGCTGTTGATGGACGGTCTGCAGTGGGCGCGAGGATCACCCCACGCCGTCAGGCGTGACGCAGGCTTTCGTCTATTGCCTCTGCCGTGTCGACCGGGGCGATCGCGAATGCAATCAGGTGCCTGGAGACCGGTAGGTCGTCTTCCGCGAAAGCTCGTGTCTCAGCCCGTGGCGGTCCCCCGCCGACGCCAGAGGTAGTAGAGCACTGGGATCACGAGTAGGGTGAGCAGCGTCGACGTGACCATGCCGCCGACCATCGGCGCCGCGATGCGCTGCATGACCTCGGCACCGGTGCCGTGCGACAAGAGAGCCGGCAGGAGGCCGAGCATGATGGCGGCGACGGTCATGAGCTTGGGCCGCAGCCGGTTCACAGCCCCGTGCTCGATCGCACCGACGAGTTCGCCAAGGGTCGGGCGATGCCCATCACGCGTGATGTCCCCCCAGGCGTGATCCAGGTACAACAGCATCACGACACCCGTCTCGGCGGCGACTCCAGCCAGCGCGATGAACCCAACCGCCGCCGCGACCGACAGATTGTAGTCGAGCAGCCACATCACCCAGACGCCACCCACGAGCGCGAAGGGCAGCGATGCCATCACAAGCACCATTTCGGCCAGCGTGCCGAAGGTGAGGTAGAGCAGCAAGGCGATGAGCGCCAGGGTCACCGGGACCAGCACAGCGAGCCGCGCCCGCACGCGCTCGACCGCCTCGTACTGCCCGCTCCACTCCACCCGGTAGCCGGTGGGCACCTCCACCCGCTCGGCCACCACCTGCTTCGCCTCGGCCACGTAGGACCCGACGTCCCGGGCGCGCACGTCGATGGAGACGATGTCATAGAGCGCGCCGCCCTCACTCCGGATCATGGAGGGTCCGGTGGTGAAGGCCACGTCCGCCACCTGGGCCAGCGGGATTATCGTGCCGCCCGGCTGCCCGACGAGGATGCGCCCGATGGCCTCCGGCGAATCGCGGAAGTCGCGGGCGTAGCGGACCTGCACCGGAAAGCGCTCCCGGCCCTCGACGGTTGTCGTGATCTCCTCGCCGCCTACCGCCACCGCCAACACCTCCTGCACGTCACCCGTCGTGAGGCCGTAACGGGAGAGCGCGGCCGCGTCCGGTCGCACATCGAGGTACCGCCCGCCGAAGCCCCGCTCAGCGTAGATGCTGGCAGTGCCTGGGACACCAGCGAGGGCGGACTCGATCTCGCCCCCGATGCGCTGAACGACCCGCAAGTCGGGGCCGAACACCTTCACGCCAAGGGTGGTGCGGATGCCGGTGGACAGCATGTCTGTGCGATTCTTGATGGGCATGGTCCAGGAGTTGACGGCACCCGTGATGCGGAGCTTCCTGTCGAGCTCGGCGATGAGGCCGTCCTGCGTGAGGCCCGGCCGCCACTCACCCTCGGGCTTGAGGTTGACCGTCGTCTCGATCATCGAGATAGGCGCCCAGTCCGTCGCCGTGTTGGCTCGGCCCGCTTTCCCCCAAACCGACGCAACCTCGGGGACGGTCATGAGGATGCTGTCCTGCACGTGCAGGAGTCGGCGTTGCGCGGAGAGCGACACCGCCGGCAAGGTGTTCGGCATGTACATCAGGCTACCCTCCCTGAGCGGCGGCATGAACTCGGTGCCGAGCCGGCTGAGCGGGAAGGCCGTCAGCGCCACCGCGATCAGGGCGAGCAGCACGACGAGCCGTCGGTGCGCAAGCGACCAGCGCAAAGCGGGGCGGTAGAGCCGGGCGGTCCACCGATTCACCGGGTTCACCGACTCCGGCCGTATACGGCCACGGATCAGGTAACCCATGAGCACCGGGACCAGGGTAACCGACAGGAACGCCTCGGCTCCCATCGCGAACGTCTTCGTGAGCGCCAGCGGCCGGAATAGGCGTCCCTCCTGGTCTTCCAGGGCAAAGACCGGCAAGAACGAGAGCGTGATGATGAGGAGTGACATGAAGAGCGCCGGCCCGACCTCGACGGAGGCCGCTTGTACCCGTTCCCAGTGGGGCCGGTCAGGCTCGTGCTCCATGTGCTTGTGCAGGTTCTCTACCATCACGATCGCCGCGTCAATCATGGCGCCGATGGCGATGGCGATCCCACCCAGCGACATGATGTTGGCATTGACGCCCAGCCACTGTGTGGCCGCGAGCGCAGCCAGGATACCCAGCGGCAGCGTGGCGAGGGCGACCAGGGCGCTTCGCGCGTGAAAGAGGAAGAGGAGGCAGACTAGGCCAACGATCACCGTCTCCTCCACCAGCGTCCGCTCGAGCGTGGCGATGCTGCGGTGGATGAGGTCGGAGCGGTCAGGTCGGGGACCTGCAGAACATCGGGGTCGGGTCCTCCTCTGGGGGACGGCCCGTGCGGGTCGCCGATGTCGCCACCGTAACCCTGGGTCCCGACATCCGGACGGGGATCGCGGAGCACAACGGCCAGGGCGAGGCAGTGGGTGGGGTGGTCGTGATGCGTGCCGGGGCCAACGCGCTGGACGTCGCGGCGCGGGTGAAGGCGCGACTCGCCGAGCTCGCCCCATCGCTGCCGCCCGGTGTGGTGGTGGTCACGACCTATGGACGTGCGAGCCGCCGAGGCGCCGGGCTTCGGGCTTCCAGTGACGGACTACGCCCAGCATAGTCGGGCGGCGCTCGCCTACCTCGAACTCGCTGGCCTGGTCCGCCGGGACCTCACTAAACCACATAGCCGGAGCGGGGTGTGACTCAACTCGGATGGGCGTGGCTAGCTCTCACGATTGGCCACACTCGCAACCGCCGCGTGGCTCACCCGCTATGAGCCGATGCCGGCGAACAAGGAAGGCAACGCTATGGTGTGGGATCGGTGGCAGTACCGTTCCTGTACGCTGGAGCAGACCAGCGACGGCCTAGTTGTAATCTGTTTGGCGCCAGATGGGCGGCCAACACTTGAAACGTGGGAAACCAAGCGATTCAAGGTGGAGGACCATGAATAAGCGGGGGTTGGGCGGTGGGCTCTTGGGCCAGGGCCGCGGCAGCAATGTGGCGTCCATGCTCGAGGCCCTGGCGGTGACACCCGGCGGCGGGGGCGAGCAGCTCCGGGAGGTGCCACTCCGGGCGATCGCCCGGAGCCCATACCAACCTCGGACAGCGATGGATCCTGCTCGCTTGGCGGAGTTGGCGGTGAGCATGGCGGGGCCAGCGGGGGTATTACAGCCCGTGCTATTGCGCCCGCTTCCGGGGGGGCGGTACGAACTCCTTGCCGGCGAGCGGCGACTTGAGGCGGCGAAGCTCGCCAAGCTCCGCAGCATCCCCGCGCGAGTGCGGGAAGTGGATGACCTCGAGG
>JACCRH010000127.1 GCA_013813675.1 Gemmatimonadales bacterium | reverse complement strand
GATGCCGAGCGGCAGGGGTCGGCCGAGAAGCTCGCCCTGCTGGCGCGGACGGAGACCAAGCTGCGGGAGGCATTCGCCTCGCTCTCCGCCGAGGCGCTGCGGCACAACAACCAGTCATTTCTGGAGCTGGCTCAGACCAAGCTGGGGGAGCTGCAGCAGTCGGCGTCCTCCGATCTCGAGCGGCGCCGGAAGGCGGTGGACGACCTGGTCCGGCCGATCCAGGAGGCGCTGGCCCGAGTGGACGGAACGCTGCACGAGGTGGAGAAGGAGCGGATCGCCTCCTATGCCGGGCTCGTCGCGCAGGTCGGCGCGATGGCCCGGACCCAGCAGGCGCTTCAGGCGGAGACCGGGAACCTGGTGAAGGCGCTCCGCGCTCCTCAGGTGCGAGGGCGCTGGGGCGAGATCCAGTTGCGCCGCGTGGTCGAGATGGCGGGCATGCTCGAGTACTGCGACTTCGAGGAGCAGGCCAGCGTGGCGACCGAGGACGGGTGGCTCCGGCCCGACCTGGTGGTCCGGCTGCCCGGCGGGAAGACCGTGGTGGTCGACGCGAAGGCCCCCATGGCGGCATACCTCGACGCGGTGGACGGGGCGATGGAGGCGGAGGCCCGCGAGCGGCTGCTCCGCGATCATGCCCGGCAGGTGCGGGATCACATGATCGCGCTGGGCAGCAAGGCGTACTGGAACCGCTTCCAGCCGGCACCCGACTTCGTGATCATGTTTCTGCCCGGCGAGACTTTCTTCAGCGCCGCCTGCCAGCACGACCCCTCGCTGATCGAGTTCGGAGTGAGTCAGCAAGTCATCCCCGCCAGCCCGACGACGCTGATCGCGCTCCTCCGCGCCATCGCCTTCGGCTGGCGCCAGGAGCAGATCGCCCGGAACGCGCAGGAGATCAGTGACCTGGGCCGCCAGCTCCATGAGCGGCTCGGCACGATGGCCGGTCACTTCGACGATCTGCGGCGCGGACTCGACCGCGCGGTGGAGAGCTACAACAAGGCGATGGGGTCGCTGGAGACCCGGGTGCTCACATCGGCGCGGCGGTTCAAGGAGCTGGGGGTGACCGCGGAGGAGCTGGCGCCGGTGCCCCCGATCGAGCACGCCCTCACTATTCCCGGAACCTCCCGCGCGGTCATCTCGTAGGGCCCCTATCCCCGCTCTCCTGGAGATTGTCATGCACCGTCTCGTCGTCGGCGCACTCGCCGTCGCCTGTGCCGTTCTTTTGCTCCCGGCCGGACTGCCGGGCCAGGTGCCGGCCCTCGCTCTCCCCAAGGCCAGCCAGCGCGCCACCGTGAGCCAGACGGTCGGCCTTACCGAGATCGGCATAACCTATGACCGTCCCACGGTGAACCAGCGGGAGATCTGGGGAAAGCTGGTGCCGTACGGCGCGGTGTGGCGGGCGGGAGCCAACGAGAACACGGTGATCGCGTTCAGCTCCCCGGTACGGGTCGGCGGGCGCGAGCTGCCCGCGGGACGCTACGGGGTCCACATGATTCCCAGCCCGAAGGAGTGGACGGTGATCCTGAGCCGGCAAGCGGATGCCTGGGGGAGCTTCAGCTACGATCCCAAGGAAGACGTGGTGCGGGTGACCGCGGTGCCCGTGGCCGCGCCGTTTCAGGAGGCGCTGGGGTACACCTTGGACGACCCGGGGACGGGGTCGGTGGCGGCCACGCTCCGGTGGGAGAAGCTGGCGGTGCCGTTCACCGTCGAGGTCGACCACAAGCGGATCGTGGTGGATAGCCTGCGGCAACAGCTCCGGGGCCTCGGCCGTTTCTTCTGGCAACCATGGAATCAGGCCGCCGCGTGGTGCGCGGCCAACGACGTGAATCTGGAAGAGGCCGCGGCGTGGGCTCAGAGCTCGATCGCGATCAACGAGAACTTCACCAACCTGCGGCTCAAGGCGACCCTGCTGGAGAAGGCGGGCGACACGGCGAGCGCGGCCCAGCTCCAGCGCCGCTCCCTCGAGCTGGCCACCGAGCCCGACATGAACGCGTACGGCTACCAGCTGCTCGGCGCGGGGAAGGTGGATTCGGCGATCGCCGTCTTCCGGAAGAACGTGAAGGACTATCCCCGGAGCTGGAACGTCTACGACAGTCTGGGAGAGGCCTACGCGGCCAAGGGCGACAAGCGGCGGGCGGCCGAGCAGTACAGCAAGGCTCATCAGATGACGAAGGATCCGGCGCAGCAGCAGCGGATTGCGAGTATCCTGGCGGGATTGCGCTGAGGATGAGGACGCGAAAGGGACGGCGCTAGCCGTCCCCTTCGATCGGCCGAGTCATCTTCGCGGCCAGCTGTGTTACCTACACCGCCACGCGGTTGACCCTGGCCTCGGCGATCTCAGTCAGCTTGCGGTCGGCCGCCTTCTCTTCCACGAGGTTCTGCTCCAGCACCCCGGCGCAGTCATTGCGGCCGAGTTGCCGCGCCCAGGCGATCAAGGTCCCGTAGCGGGCGATCTCGTAGTGCTCCACCGCCTGTGCGGACGCCAGCGCTGCGG
>JACCRH010000125.1 GCA_013813675.1 Gemmatimonadales bacterium | reverse complement strand
CCGACGTGCCGGCTGCGGTGGAGAAGCTGCGTGCAGAGCCGGGCGGCGAGATCCGCGTGTGGGGGAGCACCGAGCTGATCAGGACGCTGGCCGAGCACGACCTGGTCGACGAGTACCGGCTCGCTGTTTACCCGCTCGTGCTGGGCACCGGCAAGAAGCTGTTCTCCCACGGGTTCGCGCTCGCCAGACTCACCCTGGCCGAGACCCGCGCCCTGCAATCCGGAGTCCTGGTCAACACCTACCGGCGCTCCAACGCGGGCTGAGCGTGATCGACCGCGGCGGCGTACCTCCTCAAGGCGGCGACATCGAGCGCCTGGCGGGTGTGCTGCGCGGAATTGCTGGCAGGTTGACCGACGCGGCGGACAAGATCTACGAGTTGCATCGCGACATCGAAAAGCCTGATTCTGCTAACGGGCCTTAGCCCCGAGGGGCAACCGCAGACTCAAGTTGCGCCTGAGCAGTCAAGGACATAGGTGACAAAACAGTCCAAGGACATAGGTAACACTCGTTAATAGTGCCGCCGGTGCTGACGGCCGAGCGCGTCTTCGATGAGGAGGGTGCGCTCGTGGAAGCGGCCGAGGCGGAGGGGACCGAAGTAGACATCCCACTCCCCGTCATCGATCTCGACGAAGCCGATGGGTTCGTCCCCGAGGGTCTGACTCACGTTGACCCAGGTGCACTGCCAGCGGATGCCGCCGTTGCGGCTCACGCGGCGCACCTCGTAGTGGCCGGGTACTCGAGCGGGGGCAGCCGGCGGGGGTAGGGCCGCGGCGACCGAACACGACCCAGGCGATTGATTCGGGCGCGACAATGGGCGGCTCGTGTCGGCCACCCCTTCGCATAATTTGGGGGACCTTGCTGACCTCTACCCGGGCGGTTGGCGACAGGGTTCCCGCGAGATCGGAGTCATTCTTTGATGGGTGATGGCGAAAGCTGTCAGGCCAGAGAGGGTGTTGCAATGGCGCTGGCGGTACCTGATTAGTACCTGAACTCCGAGGATTTGAGCGATTTTGCGTGGTCTTGCATGGATGAGTGAACTGTCGTAAGTCACTACTGGACGGACACTAAACAACCTCCGTAGTTCTGGATAAACTGGCTGTTGCCGCCCTGAAAATCCGCGTGTCGGGGGTTCGATTCCCTCCCTGGCCATGTAGACAAAGCAACGAATTAGGCGCAGCGGCAAAGCGTTAACGGTAAAGGTGAACAGCAAAAGGGAGGAGACTCACTTATCGGAGGGTGAACGATAAGAGGCGAAAGGGATCGCTCTCCTTTCACCTCTTAGTTTGCTTTTCCCGGAGTTCGGGAACGAATGCCCTAAGGTGTCAGCACCGCGACCGGCTCCAGCCGGCTGATCCCGCTCCCATCGCCCAGCTGGCCGTTGCTGTTGTCACCCCAGCACCACGCCTGCCCCCGGTCAGCCACTCCGCAGGAGAACACGAAGCTCGCGCTGATGGCGACGAAGTCGATGCCTCCCGACACCGCAGACGGCTTGAACCGGTCCGCGATGGAGCCGTTCCCGAGGTCGCCGGCGGTGCCCTGGCCCCAGCAGAAACCGCGCCCCGCCAGGGTTACGCCGCAGCTGTGGACCACGCCCGCGGAGACGTTGTCCCATCTCCGGGTGCTGGCCACGGGGGTCGGGCTCAGACGGCGCCCGGTGCCCTTGCCGTCGCCGATTCCGACACCGTCGCCCCAGCAGAACGCGCGCGCGTCCAGCAACACCGCGCAGGTGTGCCCGCTGCCGGCCTCTACCTGAGCGACGGCGAGCCCCTCGGCCGACCGCGTCGGCCCTCCGCTCGCGGTGGTCGTGCCGTTGCCGAGCTGCCCCCGGTTGTTCACGCCCCAGCACCAGGCCTGGTTGATGGTGGTGACGCCGCAGACGTAGTTCGCGCCCAGGCTGAGCTGGTCCCACTCGAGCTGATTACCGACCCGGACCGGCGTCCGGCTGAAGTTCGAGCCGTTCCCCAGCCGACCGGATCCCCAGCAGAACGCGTCGCGCGAAGTGGCGATCGCGCAGGCCACGTTGCCGATCCCGGCGCGGACCTGCCGGTAGCGGCGATCGCCGGCGATCTCAGCCGGGGTAGAGCTGGCGCCGGCGGTGCTGCCGGTGCCGAGCTGGCCGCCGTCGTTGCGTCCCCAGCAGAAGACCTCGTCGCCGGTGGTGACACCGCAGGTGAACTCGGCGCCGGCGATCACGTGCCGGAACCGGAGCCCGCCCGAAACCGCGACCGGACGGAGGCTGCAGGGCCTCGAGCTGCATGGGTCGGGCGAGTCCTCGGGCGGGATGCCCAGCTCGCCGAACGCGTTCGCCCCCCAGCACCAGGCCTTGCCGTCGGTATCGACCCCGCAGGCATGCTCCACGCCCGCGCTGACCTGGTCGAACACCAGTGCGGCGACGGCGCTAACGGCCGCGGGCTCCGGCCCCGCCGGGCCAGCTGGGGAAGTGGAGTCCTCGCGGCACGCCGCGCCTGCGGCGGCGGCGAGGAGCAGCACGGCGGTCGGAAATCTGGGCGAGCTCATGGCGATACCTCTGGGCTGGGGGCAGCTCGGATCAGGTTAACCGGAATCACCCTGGCACACGGCCGTCAAGCGAAGTGCTCTGCAGGCGTCCCGTGTCAGCGCGCCGGTGCTCAGGCCGACTTGACAGGCCGGTAGGCGCTTCGCCCAGCTACTGCGAGAGCAGAACCGTCTGCGCCACCGAGGGCACGCCCCGGTCGTTGAGGATGAACAGCAGGTAGGGTCCCGGCGGCGCGATCCGGCCGGCGGAGGGTGGGGTGAGGGTGAGGCTGCGTCCGTCGGCCGCGGCCTGGAAGACCAGGGTGTTGAGCCGCTGGCCCATGTCGAAGGCGTGGGTGGACGAGGCCAGCCGGATCAGGGTGACCTTTCGAATCGCCGCGGCGTTCGGAGTCGCGACGGTGAACGTCTGCCCGTAGCGCATACTGGTGGACGCGAGGTCGTAGGTCGGCCGGGGTCCCTTGAACAGATAGGGCGGCGAGAAAACCTCGTAGGAAAACTGCTGGGTGACCCCGGCGCCGTCGCCGCTGCCGGTAGACATCACCCGCCCATCGGGTAGCAGCGTCGTCGTCGAGTGATACACTCGGACCACCCCGGCGTTCGCCAGCGTGGTCCACTGCCCCGTGGCCGGGTCCCACACCTCGGCCGCGAACTGCGCCCCCGCTTCATTGCTGAATCCACACTGGCCGCTGCCGCCGGTCACTAGGACCTTCCCGTCGGGCAGGATCGTGAGGTTGGTCTGCCGCCGGCCGACCGCCATGGAGCCGGTGGGGGTCCACGCCGGGCTCGGGGCGGCGAGGTCGATGATCTCGGCGCTCCGGTTCGGCGTGGTAGGGCAGCCGCCGCCGCCGCCGCCCGCGTACAGCACCTTGCTGTCCAGCATGGCGGCCGACCCATAGCTGCGGTCGTTCACCAGCCGCGCCGGCCCCGGAGACCAGGAGCCGGCGCCGTTGGGATTGAGCATGCGGACCGTGCCCTCACCCGCGACGAACACGTGTCCGTTCTTGGGCTCCACGAACGCGCGGGGATAGAGCGGCAACGTCTGATTGGCGCCGGTGAGCACCGCCCAGGCGTTGCCGCTCCAACGCTCCGGGATCGAGGCATTCAGGCTCGGGGTCCGATTGCCGGAGAGCGCCACGACGTCGCCGTTCTCCAGCGTCACCAGCGTCGGATACCACCGCGGGTAGGTCATGGATCCGGTCGCTTGCCAGCCACTTCCGTCGAAGGCGCTCGCCTGGGTGAGGCCGTTGTTGTCGCCCAGCGTCTCGTTGTGACCTCCAGCCACCAGGAGGCGCCCGTCGCCGAGGAAAGTGTGTCCGGAGCAGAACAGCTCACAGGCGGCGGGATTGCCGCAAGTCTGGTTGGGGATCTGGGTGAAGCTACCACCCACCGCGTTCCACAGCTGCGGCTCGCCGCCGTGGCCCCACATCAACGCGTTGCCGCTGGGGAGCAGGCTCAGATGCAGCCCGATCACCGGAGCGGACTGGGAGGAGGCCCACTCGCCGAATGTGGCCTCCGGACCCGGGGGACCGCTAAAGTTGGCGGTGACGGACCGGTTCGCACCGATGGTGAGATTGCAGGTGCCGGTACCGGTGCAGTCGCCGCTCCAGCCGTCGAACGTGTGCCCACTGGCGGCGGCGGCCGTCAGCACTACACTGGTGCCGCTGGGATAGCCGCGGCTGCAGTTGCCGCTCACCGGGCTGCCGGCGCTGATGGTGCAGTCGACGTTCGGGGTGAGCCCGGCCTGACTGGTCACCGTTCCGCCGCCGTCCCCGCTACCGCCGACGTTGAGCTGGAAGGATGGGGTCGCCGTGCCCTTGAAGACCGCCCGGGCCTGCCGGTTGACATCCATCCGTACGGTGCAGGTGCTGGCGGTCCCGCTGCAGGCCCCTCGCCATTCCTTGAACGAGCTGCCTGGATCGGCGGCCACGGTCAGTTGGACGACCGTATTCCGCGAGTAGGTCTTGGTGCACTCGATCGGGTCGTAGGTGCCCGCCGCGATCTGGCAGTCGAGGGCTCCCGCCCCCCCAAGGCTCGGCGCCGTCACGCGGCCGCCGCCAGTGCCACCGCCAGTCACCTTCAAGCTCCGGCTCGCCGTGGCCGCGGCGAGCTCGGGCCCGGTGGGCACGAGCCCATCCTGCTCGCACGCCTGCACCAGCAGGCCCATACCGAGGAGCAGGAAGGCAAAAAGGCCGACCGTGTTACTGAGAGGCCGCGCATTGCATACCTCGCGAACGGGCTGCGTGGACTCCGGCATCTGAGGCTGGACTCCCAATCGTCAGGTCGAGATGCGACTTCGTGCAGTGAACGAAAGGGAGTTGTGCGAGAGCCATGCCGTGCGTCGAACCCTTAGGCCGCGAGGCAAGTCGTGAAAGCAGATTGAGATGC
>JACCRH010000112.1 GCA_013813675.1 Gemmatimonadales bacterium | reverse complement strand
GTGCTGTCGGTGGCGGGCACCCGATGCTCCAGGTTGGCGAAACCGTACCCCCGGGCGAGCAGCACGCTGTCTCCGCGGAGCACCGCGACGGAGAGCCCGGGAATCCGCTGCCGCGTCAGCTCGGCGCGCACGTAGCGGTCCACCGAGTCGAGCGCCGCCTGCGCCCGGGCCGCGGTGGGAAAGAGCGCGAGGCTCGCGAGGACGAGCCCGCGCAACGGTCTGCCTCTCATCGATTCCCCTGAAGTCTCAGGTGGCCCTCCACCATCAACACCGCCTGTCCCGACACCCGCACCCCGCCGCCGCTCACCCGCACCTCGATCCGGCTGGGCCGTCCCATCGCGCGGCCCTGCTCCACCACGATCGGCCGCTGCTCGGAGGCGAGGCTCCGGGCCACGAGGTAGGCCGCGAGCGGGCCGGCCGCGCTTCCGGTCGCCGGATCCTCGACGATGCCGACGTTGGGGCCGAAGAAGCGGGCCTGGGCCGGCGCGTCGGGATCCAGTGGATCGAGCGAGAAGAGATAGCACCCCTGCGCCCCCACCGAGCGGAGATACGCGGCGAGCGGTTCGGCCTTGGGTCGGGCCCGGGCGAGCGCGCCGGGATCCCGCACCGGCACGATCAGGTGGGGCACGCCGGTGGAGACCACCTGCGCCTCGAGATTCCCCACCGCGAGCTCCGCGTCGCCCAGGTCGAGGGCCGACGCGAGCGGGGAAGTCCTACCCACCACCGCGCCGAACACCGGGTCCGCCTGGGCCATGCTCACCGAGGTCACCCGCCCCTGCTCGGAGCGGACCTCGACCGGGAGCACGCGGCCGTCGATCTCCTGGGTGAAGGTCCGGGTCGGAGCGTCGAGCGTCAAACGCCCCGCGGAGGCGAGCCACCACCAGGCTCCGAGGGCGTTGTGGCCGACGCCGAACACCTCGACTCCGGTCGCGGTGAAGGAGCGGAGCCGCCATTCGGCTTCCGGAAGCGTGGGCGACAGGACGAAGGTGGTCTCGGTCTGGTTGAGCTCGCCGGCCACGCGCTGCATCGTCTCGGTCGAGAGATCGTCCGCATCCGTCACCACCGCGAGGGGATTGCCGCTGAACGGCTCGGTGGTGAATACGTCCAGCAGATAGAACGGAGTCATCTCTCTCCTCGGGGCTGCAGAAGCGCGGTCACGCGCTCCTGGCGAAATCGGCGCCGCGAGCCCTCGACCGGAGTCGTGGTGGCGCCCACGACCATGACTCGCACGATCTATCGTCCCCCTGCTGTTCGGTTCATGGAATGGCCCGCACGACCCCGCCGTCCACCCGGAGCGCCGCTCCGGTGGTGGCCGAGGCCTTGGCACTGCACACGTACGCGCTCATCGCCGCGACCTCGTCGGGCGTCGCGAAGCGCTGATGATGGACGACGGCCGGGCGGTGGCGAAGAACTCCCGTTCCGCGCTCGCCGCATCGGTTCCTCCGCAGGATAGCGCGTTCGGGAGGTCAAGCCAACGGATGGCGATGATTCACGAGGGCCGGGCGAACGCGGCCTCGAGGCGCTCGATCAGCTCGGCCTGCGCGGGGTTGAGCTTGGCGCGCGCCGCACCGCGCTCGAACCAGGCGCAGCGGTCCACTTCGGGGAAGATCAGCGTGCGGCCCGAGCCTCGGGGCCATTCGCAACTGGTAGTGTTGCTGACGATCGCGGCGGGGTCGGCGTCGCCCTCCCAGGCCCAGGCGTGAATCACCTTGCCGGCCTTCTGTCGCACGCTTCCGAGCGGGAGGAACGGCTCCCGGGGCACGATCCCGGTCTCCTCCTCGAACTCGCGGCGAGCGGCGTCGAGCAGCTCCTCGCCGGGGGCGACCAAGCCCTTGGGAATCGTCCAGGCGCCGAGATCGCGTCCCCGCCAGAAGGGCCCGCCCGGGTGGGCGAGGAACAGCTCCAGGGCGCCGCGCGGCCGCCGGAAAAGCAGGAGCCCCGCGCTGACGTTGCGCCCCTCGGCCATCAGCGGACCTTGGCTTCGAGCGCCGCGGCTTCCTGGGTGCGGCCCTGCCCGCGGAGCATCGCCGCGTATCCCTGGGTGATCGTGCTGCTTGCCGCCGAGTCCCTGCCGGACGCTTCCCATTGCGCCATCGCCTGGCGATACAATTTCTCCGCCTCGGCGTACCGCTTCCGGTCGCGCGCGAGGTCGGCCTGCGCGCCGAGCGTCATGGCGATGTAGTAGCTGTGGGGCTCCAGGGACTTGCGGCGCAGGTCGAGGGCGAGCCCCAGGTGCCGCTCGGCGTCCTCGAACCGCCCGGCCTGCCGGGCCGCGACGCCGAGCTCGTTGTGGGTGGTGGCGATGAAGGGATGTTCGGGGGCGAGCGTCTTCTGCCGGATCGCGAGGGCCCGCTCGAGCAGCGGAAGCGCTTCGTCGTGCCGGTTCTGGGTGATCAGGACGTTGGACTCGCTGGTGAGCGCGGCGGCGACGAAGGGATGCTCGGGCCCGAAGCGCTTCTCCCAGATCGCCCGGGCCCTCTGGTACAACTCGATGCCCTCCTTCAAGTCGCCCTTGCCGGCCTCGACGTTGCCGATGTTGTAAAGGTCCATGGCGACCTGGGCGTGATCGGTGCCGAACAGCTGGGTATCCACGCCCAGGCCGCGGCGGTACAGCGACTCCGCCTCCGGCAGCCGCCCTTGCTCGAAGATGGAGCTGGCCAGGTTGCTGAGGGCTCGCGCGGTCGCGGGATGCACTGGGCCCACGGTGCGCTCCCGGATGCCGAGCACCTGCCGGAAGAGCGACTCGGCGGCGGCCGGACGGCCCTGCTCCGCCTGCGAGATGGCCAGTCCGACGGTCACCTCGGCGACCTCCGGGTGGTCCGGCCCGTGCGTCGCCCGCAGCACGCCGAGGACGCGCCGAGAGAGCGAATCGGCTTCGGCGTAGCGGCCCTTCTCGCGATGCAGCGAGGCCAGGGCCTGCAGGCTCCTTCGGAGTCCGGGATGCTCCGAGTCCACCGCCTGCTCCATCACTTCGGCGGATCGGACCAGCGTACTCTCCGCAGCGTCGTACTTGCCCTGGCGGACGTAGAGTCGGCCGAGGGAGGTGAGATTCTCGCCGACTTCGGCGGCCTCCCCGCCGAGCAGGCGCTCGCGGGTGGCGAGCGACCGCTCCAGCAGTCTCCCCGCCTCGGGATAGACCCCCAGCTCGAGGTAGACGTCGCCGATGGTGTTCATCAGGCGCGCCTGCACCAGCGGCTGGCTCACCAGGTCGGTCTCGACCTTCGCCGCGCCGGAGTCGAGGATCTCCCGTGCCGTGATCGCGTTCCCCCGCGACGCTTCGGGATCGGAGACCTTGAACAGCCCGACCAGGAAGTCCGAGACCTGCCTCGCGGTCGCCGCCTCGGCCTTGGCCCGACCCTCGGCGCGGGTCGCCCGCACCAGGCCGACCGTGGCCGCGGCGGCGCCCGCGAGCACGGCGAGACTCACCGCCGCGATGGCCGCCACAGCGACCTTGTTCCGGCGGACGAACTTGCGGACCCGGTAGGTGGTACTCGGCGGGCGCGCTTCGACCGGCTGGTCGGCGAGATAGCGGGTCAGGTCGTTGGCCAGACCGTTGGCCGTGTCGTAGCGCCGGCCGCGGTCCTTCTCCATCGCCTTCATCGTGATCCAGTCGAGATCGCCGCGGAGCTGCCGTCGCAGTCCGTCGGCGTCGGTGTGCCGGAGCCGTGCCAGCACATCCCGATCGCGCGCCAGGGTGGCAAGCATGGCGCTGGGTGTGGGCGGGTCGGTCTCCCGCATCGCGAGTCGGGCCATGAAGCCGGGGAGCCCGAGCTGGTGTGGGTCCACCGGCAGCCGGCCGACGAGGATCTCGTAGAGCACCACACCCAGGCTGTAGATGTCGGTGCGGGTGTCCACGTCGAGCCCCGACATCTCGGCCTGCTCGGGACTCATGTACGCCGGTGTTCCCACCGCTTGCCCGAACTGGGTGATCAGGGTCTTCTCGGTGAGACGATGCCCGGTGGCCTTGGCGATGCCGAAATCGATGACCTTGGGAATCGGCCGGCCATCGGCCTCGGTCACCAGGATGTTCGACGGCTTGAGGTCCCGGTGAATGACGCCCTTCTGGTGGGCGTGCTGGATGGCCCGGCACACCGGGATGAAGAGGGCGACCCGGTCGCGGGTCGCCAGCTTGTTCGCGTCGCAGTAGTCGGTGATGGGAACCCCGCGGACCAGCTCCATCACGAAGTAGGGGCTGCCGACGTCGCTCGCCCCGGCGTCGAGCACCTTCGCGATGGACTCGTGCATCATCACGGCCAGCGCCTGGCGCTCGGCTTCGAAGCGGGCGACGACCTCGGCGAACTCGAAGCCGGGACGCAGAACCTTGAGCGCCACCCGGCGGTGGACCGGCGAGGTCTGCTCGGCCTCGAACACCACGCCCATCCCACCCTCGCCGAGGACCTTGAGGATCCGGTAGGGCCCGATCTGTGCGGGATGCCGGGCGCCAGCGTGGGGCGTGGGCACGGGCGGGATGGGCGGCTCCGACGTCATGGGGCGTGGGTCATACTGCGGACTCGCGGGCGGATGTCAGCGTAGTATGCGGGGTCGGGGGTCCGGCGGGTAGGCTCTCCTGCTGGGGGGCTCGAGGCCGGCGCTCAGCCCCCGATCGCGATCACAGCGCCGGGGAGGCGTCAAGCGGACCGGCTTGGGGTGCGGCAACGCCTTCGCCTGCGCGTCCGCTGCACGAGCAGGGAAGGGCGAGAGACGTCGCCGCGGTCAGGATGGACGAGGAGTCCACTCCCGGACTGATTCGCGCTCTAAAACTCCCGGCGCTTCATCTCCTTGAACAGCCGCTTGGTCTCCGCGTCCTGCTCGGGTGCACGTTGACGGAGCGTAGCATCGAAGTCGGCCGCCTGCTCCGCCCGGGGCGGCTTGATCTTGGCCGCGTTCTTCTTCGCGAGGGCCGCGATCCGCTGGTCGTCGCGTCGGGTCATCGAGTCTCCACGATCGGTGAGGGTCCTTGGGTGCGCCGGGCGAAGTGGCTCGCCGAGCGGGTGCCGAGCCGGTACAGCAAGATCGCCGCCCGCACCGTCTGCATCTCGAGCGCCGAGATCTCCACGTACTCTCCGGGCGTGTGCGAGCCGCCCCCCAGGGTGCCCAGGCCGTCCACCCCATCCACCCATGGGGCGACGAAGGAGATGTCACCCGCCCCCCGGGCGACGATTTGGGCCATGCGGGTCTTGGCGCTGTGCCCTCGCGAAAGATACTCGCCAAGTGAGCCTCGGTGTCGGTGGTGGCGAGCCGCCGGAGCCAGGCGCCAGCAGGAGCACCCCGCAGCTCAAGGCCAGGCAGACCGAGACAGAAGTCATCACCGGGAGAAGAGGAACAGGGTGTCGGCCGGCCGGAAGTCGAGCTTCGCGGCGAGGCCGCTGGATGCCACGTTGGACTCGACCGCCGCCCACACCGGCTGCTTTCCCAGTCGTGCCATCCGTCGAATGCAGAGTGCCACGCACCGGGCCGCGTAGCCCTGGCGCCGGTGAGTCTCCAGCGTGTCGATCGAGATGTCCCACCAGCGCTCCGTCACCGAGCCCGCGTAGCAGAAGGCGACCGGCGCCGCCCCGTGGAAGGCGCCGGTGATTCGGGTCCCTTCCTCCGACGCTGCGAGGAGCTCCTCCCGGAGCGCCGGCTCGGGCACGGCCACCAGCTCCTCGGGATCCAGCTCTCTCACTGTCTCCGGGATCTCAGGGGTGAGCCGAGCGTCCGAGCCGAGCAGGTGCAGCGTCGCGGCTTCGCGGCGCCAGCCGGGCAACGCGTCGGCGATCCACTCCGCGCCCTCGGGAGTCACCAACAGCTCCCGCGAGCGCGACGCGGCGGCCAGGATGGCATCGTCCGGCGGTTGTCCAACGACTACGGCGAGACTCCCGTCGGGTTCGAGCGCGACGAAAGAGGGCGAGCCGGTGGTACTGACGCCCAACGTGGTGGCGCGTCCAGCGAGGAGCATGCTGCGGACCTCTACCCACCTCGGCAGGTCGGGGAGGAGCCCGGCCAGAAATTGCGGCGCGATCTCGGACATCCAGCAGCAATGTGGCTGAGACCGTGCGACAGGCAAAGGGCCGCTCGAGCCGGTGCCGGCTAGATTGACCCATGGCCCATCCTGTTCCGGCGGTGATGCGCGCGGTGCGGTTCGAGCGCTACGGCGACTCCGACGTGCTGGAGATCCGCACCGTCCCCGTGCCCCAGCCCGGGCGTGACGAGGTGCTGGTGAGGGTCCACGCCTCCGGACTCAACCCCAAGGATCCCATCGTTCGCCAGGGAAGTCTGCGTCTGATCACCGGGCGCAAGTTTCCCCGCGGTACCGGCTACGATTTTTCGGGCCAGGTCGTGGCGCCTGGCGCGCGGGTCTCCGATCTGGCGCGGGGGGACCGGGTCTGGGGCTTCCTGGACGGCTTCCGCGGCGGCGCGGCGGCCGAATACGCCGCGATTCCCCGCGCTTGGCTCGAGCCGATGCCCGAGCGTCTCGGCTGGATCGAGGGCGCCGCGTTGCCACTGGTCGGCGCCACCGCCCTTCAGGGTCTCCGCGACGTCGGGCGGGTGAATTCGGGCGACCGGGTTCTCATCAAGGGCGCGAGCGGCGGCGTCGGCAGCGCGGCCATCCAGATCGCCAAAGCGCGGGGCGCGCACGTCACCGCCCTGGCGAGCGGGGAGGGGCTGGATCATTGCCGCGCCCTGGGCGCCGATGCCGTGGTGGACTATCGTCTCACCGCCCCCACCGCACTCGGCGACCGGTTCGACGTGTTCTTCGACTGCGTCGGGCAGAGTCCCTATCGCGCCTACCGCCGGCTGTTCCGCCGGGGAGGCCGGTGGGTAACGATCGCTCCCGAGCCGACGGTGTACGCGCTCACGCCGATATCCCGGGTGCTCGCCCCGGTCCTTGGTGGGCCGGTGCTGGGTTACGTCAGGGTGACACCGCGGCGGGCCGACCTGGTGGAGCTGGCCCGGCTGGTGGACCGCGGGCTCCTGCGGATGCCGGTCACCGCCATGTACCCGCTGGAGCAGATCCGCACGGCTCACGACCTGGTTGCGGCGCGCCACGGCCGGGGCAAACGGGTGGTGGTCATCTCCCCCGAAGCCCTCCGGGAGCGCGATGCGGGAAACGAGGCCGTCGAACTCTCTTGACTGTCGCCGCACCGCCTGGGTACTCTGACCTACCTCACCAATCCAGTCACGGGTCGTCGCTTCCCCCACGACGCCTCCTCGCTGACGCCGCAAACCCCGCGGGTCGTGAGAATCCACCGATGCGACATCTCCGCTGGTCCCGCCACGCCGGGCACCGGCTCCTGCTCGGTACGACGGCCGCGTTCTGGCTGGCCTGTGGCGGCGGCGCGGAGCTCACCTCCCCCTCGACCGGCGTGGTGGAAGTCACCACCCGGACGACCGGCGCGGCGCCCGATCCCGACGGTTACACCCTGACCGTCGACGACGGCGACGCGCGCCCGATCGGCACCGGGGCGACGGCCGTGCTGACCGGGCTGGAGCCGGGCCCCCATGAGATCGGCCTGGCCGGCCTGGCACCCAATTGCAGCGTGACGGGAGACAATCCCCGGAGGGTGACCGTGGCAGCCGGGGAGCGGGCGGAGGTAGGGCTCGCCGTCCTCTGCCCGGAAGCAGCGCCACCCACCGGCGGGCTGAGCGTCACCACCGTCACCGGCGGCGCCGCCCCCGATCCCGACGGCTACGGTGTCACGGTGGATGGGGACGGGGCTCGGGCGATCGGCGCGAATGGGAATGTCGTTGTATCCGACCTGACCCCGGGCGACCATCTGGTCGGCCTCGCCGGCATCGCGGCCAACTGCACGGTCGCGGGAGACAACCCCCGGACCGTCGCTGTCGTCGCCGGCGGTGTCGTCGCCCTCGAGTTCGGCATCCAATGCGGCGCGCCTCCGGCTGCCACCGGGACGGTCGCCGTGACCACGGCCACCAGCGGATCGGGGGCCGATACCGACGGCTACGCCTTCGCGATCGGCGGGGGCGGCCAGCAGCCGATCGGTCCGAGCGCCACGGTGAGCGTCGCCAACGTCGCGGCCGGTGCCACCACCGTGGCCCTCTCCGGCGTCGCGGCGAGCTGCTCGGTCAGTGGTCAGAACCCGCGCCAGGTTACGGTCCCCACGGACGATACTGTCGACGTGAGCTTCGCCGTGGCGTGCTCGGCCGACGTGGGCAGCCTGGCGGTCACTATCGACGGGCTGCCGGCCGGGACCAGCGCGGCGGTCAAGGTCAGCGGTCCGGGCGGCTTCCGCCGAACGCTCGCGGCCTCCGACACCCTCGACGGCCTCACTCCGGGGCAGTACACGGTGCGCGCCCCGGGCGTCAGCAGCGGCGGCGTCACTTACGTATCCAGCCCGGAGAAGCGCACCGCTGCCGTCACGGCGGGGGCCACGGCCACGGTGGCGGTCACCTACGCCGCGCCCTCCGGCTCCTCGCTCAACCTGTGGATCGCCGGCCTCTACCTCACGCAGAGCGTGCAGACCTTCGACAACGCGGTGCCCCTCGTCGCAGGCCGCGACGGCTTCCTCCGGGTGTTCGCGCGGGCGGACGAGGCCAACACCGCGGCGCCGGCCATCCGGGTGCGGCTGTACGAGGGCGACGTGCTGATGGAGACCTTCACCCTCCCGGCGCCGGGTGGCTCGGTGCCCACCAGCCGGGAGGAGGGCACCCTCGCCGCCTCGTGGAACATTCCGGTGTCGGGTTCGCTCATCCGACCCGGCCTGGCCTTCCTGGCCGACATCGATCCGGCGAACGCGATCGCGGAGGCGGACGAGGCGGACAATCTCTTTCCCCTGACGGGTGAGCGACGCCCGGTTTCGGTGCGGGGAACTCCGCCGCTCTCCATCCGCCTCATCCCGGTGCGCCAGAGCGCCAACCAGCTTCAAGGTGACGTCACCGCCGGCAACCAGGACCAGTATCTCGACTTCGCCCAGCGGCTCTATCCGCTCCCCGGCTACGACGCCGACCTGCACCCGGTCTACACCACGACCACCACCGACCCGCTCCAGTCCGACGACGCCAACGGTGCGTGGAACGCGGTCCTCGGCGAGATCGCCACGCTCCGCGTGGTGGAGAACAGCGACCGCCACTACTACGGCGTGGTGCGCACCGGGTACACCTCCGGACTGGTGGGCCGCGGGTTCATCGAATTCCCCGCCGCCATCGGCTATGACGAGCCGGACGACCGGGATCGGATCACCGCCCACGAGCTGGGGCACACCTGGGGCCGGCTGCACGCGCCGTGCGGAAACCCCGAGGACCGCGACCCCCAGTTTCCTAACCCGGGCGGGAGCATCGGGTCCTACGGCTTCGATGTACGGGCCCTGCTCCTGAAGCCGCCGGAGACGCCGGACGTCATGGGGTACTGCGGCGGTCCCTGGATCAGCGACTACACCTATCAGGGCGTGATGGATTTCCGGGGCACCGCCCTGGGGCGCGCCTCGGACCGCCGCGAGCGGCCCACGCTGCTGGTGTGGGGGCGCATCGTGAACGGCCGCGCGGTGCTCGAGCCCGCCTTCCGGATTGTGGCGCGCCCGGCGCTGCCGGACCGGGCGGGCCCGTACTCGATCGAGGGGACGGCGAGCGACGGCTCGCGGGTGTTCGACCTCTCGTTCCAGCCGGTGGAGGTGGCGGACGATGCCGGGGGAGCGCGTCACTTCGTCTTTGCCGTGCCGCTCGACGACGCGGCGTCGGAGAGGGTGGAGAGCATCCGGCTCACCGGCCCGGGCGTGGGCAGCGCCACCGTCTCGCGCGCGCCGGTCCCGCTGCGTGCGACGCCGCTCGAGCCGGTGGAGGTGGGGAAAACGGCGGGCGGAATCGCGCTGCGCTGGGACGCCGGGGCGCACCCCATGGTCATGGTGCGGGACGCGCGAACCGGCGCGGTGCTGTCGTTCGCCCGTGGGGGAAGCGTGCTGCTGCCGGCGGGTGGGGCGGAGCTCGACCTGGTGATGTCCGACGGCGTGCGGAGCCTCAACGCGAGGCTCCCGGCACCACGCTGAGGGCGGGTCGTCAGCCTGACCGGGTTCCCCAGGAGAGGCGAAACGACAGCCCGACGTAGAACGCAGGGTAGAGCAGGGAGAGCCACACCGCCCAGGCCGGCGCCCGCGGATAGTCGGGCAGTAGGGCCAGCATCGCGCCGAGCCAAAGGAGGGCGCCGATCACGACCGGCGCTCGCCATGGCCGGGGTGCCAGGTTGGGGTAGATGAATCTGACCGGCAACACCGTGGCCAACGCCAGGAGCACCAGCGCCCCCGCGTTGACCGCCGGCCCGTACAGCCGGTAGACGAAGCCCGCGTAAAACGCCACCACGTTCCAGTAGGACGGAAAGCCGAGAAAGAATCCGGCGCGCTCGTCCTTCACCCCGGTGTTGGCGAACCCGAAGAGGGACGCCAGCAGTGCCGGCGCGACCCAGGCGACGTGCGGCGCCGGGACCCAGCCCATCCGCCAGACCAGCAGCAGCGGCACGAAGGTGTAGGTGAGGTAGTCCACGATATCGTCGATCGTCCGACCCTCGATCGCCGGCAGCCAGCGCGACACTTCCCAGCGCCGTGCCAGCGGGCCGTCGGTCGCGTCCACCAACACCGCGGCCGCGAGCAGCGCGAAGACCAGCCTCGGATCGGGAGCCGCTGAACAGATCTCCACCGTCGCGAGAAAGGCGAGAACCGCGCCCGACGCGGTGTAGAGATGGAGCGCCGCCGCCCGGAGACGGAACGGCGCCAGACGCCGACGATCGGGCGGAGCCTCCGGCATCGTCTCGTTCTCCACGGTGTTTGGTGTCCAGGCGACGGAGGTCTCAGGGTGCCTGGGTCAGCTCCCGGTACAGTTCCCAGGAGGCCCGCTCGACCCAGCATTCGGCGAGCTTGCCGCCGCTGATCTTCCAGATGGCGATGCCGGTGAACGAAACGGCGCGCCCGTCGGCCGGGAGGCCGAGGAGCCCGTTGTTGCGCCCGGTGCACACCCACCGCGACACCACGCGGTCTCCCGCGGGATTGGCGAAGGCCTCCACGTTGGTGGTTCGCGCATCCCGGAGCCGGGTCTGGAACTCCCGCACCCAGTGCTTGAAGGCTTCGCGCCCGCGCACGACGGCGCCGCCGGTCGTGAGGGCGTAGTCCTCGGTCAGCAGCTCATCGATGGCGTCGAGGTCGTGATCCGGGCCCCACACCCGATTGAGGAATTCCACCGCCAGGTGCTCGGCGCCGCCCGTGGCCGGCGAGCCGGCTCGTTGCGCTCGAGCCTCGGTTGCCTGGTCGAGCCGCGCGCGCAGCGCCGCGAGGATCGGGTCCCCGTCGGTGTATCCCTGCCCGTAGGTGAGATTGAAGCGGTAGTCGAAGCCGGAAGGGTTGAGTCCCTGCGTGTGCTGCAGAATGGTCTCCAGCTTGTCGAGCCCTTTGGCGAGCCGGGCCTCCGGCGTGCGGGCCGCCTCGTACTCGTCCCACAGCGCGGTGAGCTCCTCCCCGAGCCGCACGGGCAAGGGCGCCAGCACCGACTGCAGATCCTCCCGCTCGCGCGCGGCCTTCCCCGGCTCGGCCGACTGCCGCGGCGCCGGCACGTCGCCGTGAAGCGCTTCGCCCAGATCGTGGATCAGGCAGATCTTGAGCAGGCGGGCGAGGTCCACGCCGGGAAACCGGTCGGAGAGCACGGCCGCCATGAGCGAGAGCCGCCAGGTGTGCGCGGCCACGCTTTCCCGCTCGCCGGTCGTGGTCCAGCCACTCCGTGGCGTGCTCTTCAGGCGCTCCGCGGTGCGCAGGAAATCGAGGATGCCGTCGAGCTCGGAATCGGCGCTCATCCGTCGGCGCCGGGCGCGGCATCGAAGCGGGTGCGATGGCAGGCGAGGCTCACCGCCGAAAGGTAGCAGCACCCGGGCGCCGGACTCGGCGACGACGTTAGACTTGGCGAAACCCCACGGAGAGTTGGGAGTGCGCTGGAAGCTTCAAGCTCTACTGTGCGCCGGTATCGTCGGCTGTGCCCCGCGGCCTCCCGTCGGGAGCGCCATGCTGGTGGACTCTGCCGTGCCGGTCCCGATGCGCGACGGCGTGATGCTGCTGGCTCACGTGTGGCGCCCGGCGGCCGGCGGTCGGGTCCCGGTACTGATCACCCGCACCCCCTACGGCCGGGGAGAGGACGCCACCGGGCCTGACTTCGTGCGGCAAGCCGTGGCGCGGGGCTATGCGGTGATGGTGCAGGACGTGCGCGGCCGGTATGGGTCCGGAGGCGAGTACGAGCCCTATCGGCACGAGGGGCAGGACGGCTACGACACCATCGAGTGGGCCGGGCGCCAGCCCTGGTCCAACGGATCGGTGGGGACCTTCGGTCTGTCGTACCCCGGCGCGGTGCAGTGGCTCGCCGCGGTGGAGCGCCCGCCCGCGCTGAAGGCCATGGTGCCCGCGATGACCTACGCCACTCCCGAGAGCTTCTGGTATTCCGGCGGCGTGTGGGACGGCTCCTGGCTCGACTGGACCTGGTGGAATATCGCGCCCGACCTCCGGCGCCGGCTGGACCGGCCCGGTCCGCGAACCGACCACGAAGCAGCCGCGGCGTGGGAACGGAATGGCGAGCGCGCGCGACGACACCGTCCGCTGCTCACGCTGCCCGACTTCCAGGGCGTCGCCCCGTGGTACTACGAGTGGATGCGCCACCCTCCGCGCGACCCGTGGTGGAGCTGGGCGGCGCTCGAGGGACGGTACGACCAGGTCGGAGCCGCGGTGCTGAATCTTTCCGGATGGTTCGACGAGCCGTACGGGCCGGCCGGCGCGGTCACCAATTACACCGGTCTGGTTCAGGCCCGGCAGCCCGGCGCCTCGAGAACCCGGTTGATTCTCGGCGCGTGGACCCACGGCGTGGACGCGGTCGGGCAGGTGAAGGCGGGAGACCGGGACTTCGGCCCGGACGCGGCGATCGACTACACCTCGACGGTGCTCCGCTGGATGGATCGCCAAGTCAAGGGCATGGAGAGCGGAGAGGGCGATCCTCCGGTACGGATCTTCGTCATGGGCGCCAACCGGTGGCGCACGTCGGACACTTGGCCGATTCCCGGGACGGAAGCGGACACGTTGTACCTGCAGCCACCCGGCGACTCCGCGATGGCCGGCCGCCTCCTCACGCGGGTGCCGGCCGCACGCGAGGGGGAGAGCGTCATTCACTCCGACCCTGCCGAGCCGCTGCGCGATCCCTTCAACGGCGGCTACGGCGCGCACGACTTTCGCGCGCTGCCGGGCCACTCCGAGCTGGTCGTGTTCGAGAGCGCGCCGTTCGCCGTGCCGTACGAGGTCATCGGGGAACTGGCCGCCGAGCTGGCGGTGAGCGCATCGGTGCCGGACTTCGACCTCTGGCTCCAGGTGTACGACGTCGGGCCGGACAGCACGGCGTGGAATTTGGCGAGTGCCGGCACCGCGCTGCTCCGGGCGAGCTACCGCGACGGAGGCCCCGAGCGGCGCCTGGTGCCGGAGGGCGAGGTCGCCCGGCTCCGATTCCGCGGCCCGCTCACGGCCAACCGGTTCCTCCCGGGACACCGGCTGCGGGTCGTGCTCTCCGGGGCGTTCGCGCCGTTGTTCTCGGTCAATCCGCAGACCGGCGAGCAGGAGTTCGAGAGTGCCCAGACTCGAGCGGGTGATATCCGGATCCAGCACTCCGCGGAGCACGCCTCCTGGATCGTCCTGCCGGAGGTTCCGCCCGCCAGCAACTGAGGGGCCTCGTCAGGAGGGCGGGAGCTTCTCGAGGGCGTCGTTCAGGGCTTCGAGCGCCGATCGGTCGAGGCGGAGCAGCGACGCGGGCGGGGTGTGGAACTCCTCCAGCAGCTCGGCCTTGATCTTCACGCCCTTGGACGTCAGCACGACCAGCTTGACCCGCCGGTCGTGGGGGACGAGGCGGCGCTCGGCGAGGCCGAAGCGCTCCAGGCGGTCCACGATCCAGGTGGCGTTGGACGCGTCGCACTCCCATTCATCGGCCAGCGATCGCATGGTGCGGCCCCGCTCGGCCTCGAGGCTCGCCAATGCGCGCGAGTCGTTGGGCGTGAGTCCGCGCCGGCCGAGGCTCCTGCTGCGCTCCGGGGCGGTGCGCATGAGGAACTGGAACATGAGGCCCCAGGCGCGGCGGGCCAGCGCGGGCTTGCTGCTCGGGAACTTGGGCATGCGGAAACCTACCTGACCACCCGACTCCCTTCAAGATCGTCAATAGTTCATGTAATTAGATACTTGATCTTATCAAACTAACTGGTTAGATCCCAGGGGAGGACGCCAGGGGCCACGAGGACCCCACCACGCGTCCGCAAGACACGGAGGTGACCGTCATGCTGCGCTCCTTAGTGCTGTTCGTCCACATCGCGTCATCCATGGGCCTGTTCGCCGCCCTCGGCATCGAGGGCGCTTCCCTGCTTCAGCTCCGTCGGGCTTCCGAGCCGGCTCGGCTGGAGGCCGCCCTGAGCGGCTACCGATGGGTTCGACCCGTCGGCGGCGCGGGCATGATGGGGACGATCCTGTCCGGTGCCTATCTCGCGAGCACCGCCTGGGGCTGGCGCACGGCGTGGATCGACGTCGCGCTCGGCGGCGTCGTGCTGCTGGCCGTCATGGGGGGGACGATGACCGGCCTCAGGATCGCCCGACTGCAGAAGGGTGTGCGGGACGGCACCGTCGGGCTGCCGGGCCTTCCTGCCCGCGACCCGGTGCTCTGGCTCTCGTTCCGGACCCGCGTGGCGATCCTGATCGGGATCTTATTCCTCATGGCCACGAAGCCGGGGTGGCAGGGCTCGTTCGTCGCGATGGCCGTTGCCGTCGCGGCAGGCTTGCTCGCGAGTCTGGCGGACTTCCAGGGGCGGGGAGCGCCGGTGACGAGCGAGGGGAAAGGAGCCGCCCGATGACCGACTCACTCACGCTCACCGGCAAGGTTGCGGTCATCACGGGCGCGAGC
>JACCRH010000109.1 GCA_013813675.1 Gemmatimonadales bacterium | reverse complement strand
AACTGGCCCTTGTAGGCCCGCACCCCGGCATCCTCGAATCCCTGCGCTAGAATTTTGAAGACCTCGTAATCCTTGCCCGGATTGGGAATCGCCCCGCCGGCGGTGAAGTCGAACTGCGGTTTGGCGATCGCCTGGCCGCCGAGGGTGCGCTTGAGGAAGGCGACGTGGGCATTCTCGTGGTCCTGAATAGTCCGGAAGATGCGGAGATCCTTGCCGCCGGGGATGACCCCTTGGCGGATTCCCCAGTTGTAGAAGCTTGCCTCCAGGTATTCGAGGGTCAGGGCAAAATTGAGCACTCGAACCACCGGACCGGGCAGGGCCGAGGCGGCGTGGGCCTCCTTGGTGATCGCGGCAAGCCCTAAGGGTACCGCACTTATCGCGAGCGCGGCGGCCACCCGCCCACCGGCGAGAACCGTCTCCCGCCGGGTGGCGAGGCGGTCCAGGCTCTTGGTGTCCAGCCCGTCGAAGAGACGATGCAGATCGGTGCTCATGATACCATCTCCTCCGCCAGTGCCTGGTCGCCCGCGCGACCGGCCGTGGGGCTGTTGACCAGGGTGATATTGGTGGCGATGAAGGGGGCCGCGCGCCGGAGAACCTGCTCGAACGTGAATGCTGGGTCGAACGCTTTGGGCGCGAACGAGCGCCCGAGCACGTCCCGGATCGCCGAGGCGTGGCGAGCCTCGACCGACACGATCTTGCCCGCGACCAGGAGGTAACCGCCGTCGCGCAGGAACTGCGCGGCGCCGTTGTAGGCGCCGACCCCGAGGTCCTCGAACGCCACCGCGGTACCGAGGACGCTATTGCGAGATCCGAAATCCACCGCGGAAAAATTCACGGCGAGTCTCGGGATCCCGGCACCCCCGAGCGCGGCCTGGAAGAATTCCCGGTGCACGACTTCGTGCTGCTTGATGTCGCGCAGGATCCTCTGCTCCTCCTGCGTCGCACCTCCGTAGAAGCCGCGGATGACCTGGGTATAGAACGCTGCCTCGAGCTGCTCCAGCGCGTAGGCAAAGTTCAGGATGCCGAAGTCATCCTTCAGGTCGATTCGTACACCGCCGGAGGCCGCGGCGGTCGAGCCCGCCTGGCTGAGGCCGAGGGCTTCGCTGGACTCGGTCGGAGACCGGTCACACGCGACGAGCAGGGCAGCCGCGGCGGCGCTGCCCGACCACCTCAGAAAGTTTCGGCGGTCGGTGGCATCGAGGTGCCGCCCGAAGGCATTGTCGCCGTCATCCGGGACGTGTAAGTGGTCCATAGTGATCCTCATGAAATGACTGGCCTGGCGACGAGCCCTGGGGGGGTACCGAGAGCTCTGCCGGTCCATGGCCAGGCTCATGGGCGGCGGGGCGCTCGAAGAAGGGTGACCGCTATCACCATCGCGGTTCGGCGTCGGGAAGAGTTTCAGCGGCCTGAAGGTCTACGACGGCGGATGCCAGTTGGATTTATTGGGTCAACCGTGAACCGGTTCGTAGCTGTGTGGCGGGCGCTCACTTGCTCCTGCATTTGCGGGCGCCGCTCGACGGGGCCCAGCTTTGGGATCACGGCCGCCGCTGTACCGTGGGGACCTGCGAGCGGACTTTGTCCGGGTCTTCCAGGGCAGCCGGGCCGGGGTCTTCGCGGGACCCTGGTCCAGCGAGCCCTGGTACGCTCTGCAGAGCCTGAACCGCACCCGGGCGGTGGTCGCCGAGGAGTTTACGATCGATGTGCACTGGGTGGTGCCGCGGTAGGAAACGCCTGCGCACACCTCTGTCTGTCACAACCCCGGAGTGAACGATGATTCTCGTACGAGAAGTGTTTCAGCTCAAGGTTGGAAAAGCCAAGGAGGCCAAGGCGCTCTACCACGAGGCTTCGGCGATCGCGAAGAAGTACTCGATGCCGGAGGGGCGAGCGCTCACCGATCTCACCGGCGCCTACTACACTTTCGTGTGGGAGAACACCTACCCGAGCCTTGCGGAGTGGGAGAAGGGCATGAGCGATCCCCGCGGAGCTGAGGAGTGGGGGGCCTGGTATCAGAAGTTCGCCCCGCTGCTCGATGGCGGGCATCGGGAGATCTTCTCGATCGTCGAGTAGGCCGGGCCGGCGAGACCGCTGCCCGCGACCGGACTACCTGTCCTTGACCTTGGCCCAGGAATCCCGCAGAGCCACGGTGCGGTTGAAGACGAGCGCTCCGGCGCGTGAATCCGCCGGATCGCTGATGAAGTAGCCCGTCCGCTCGAACTGGTAGCGCGACCCGGCGGGGTCCGCCGCCACGCTTGGCTCCACCTTGGCTCCCCGCACGGTGATCAGCGAGCTCGGATTGAGCGCGGACACGAAGTCCTGTCCCTCCGGCAACGCGTCGGGATCGGGTACGGCGCACAGGCGGTCATACAGGCGGAGCTCGCAGTCGAGCGCGTGGGCGGCCGAGACCCAGTGAATCGTGCCCTGCACGCGCCGGCCGTCCGGCGCGTCCCCGCCGCGAGTCGCCGGATCGTAGGTGGCATGAATCTCGATGATCTCGCCCGCCTGGTTCTTTCTCACCTCGGTGCAGGTGACCAGGTAGCCGTAGCGCAGCCGCACTTCGCGCCCTGGAGCGAGGCGGAAGAACTTCTTCGGCGGCTCCTCCATGAAGTCGTCCCGCTCGATCCAGAGCTCGCGGGAGAAGGGGACGGGTCGGGATCCGGTCTTCGGCACGTCGTGTGGATAGAGCGGCGCGTCCAGCATCTCCACCCGATCCGCCGGATAGTTGGTGAGCACCAGCTTGAGCGGCCGGGTCACCGCCATCACGCGGGGCACCCGCATATTGAGATCGTCGCGCACGGCGTGCTCGAAGGTCGCGAGCTCGATCCGTGCTTCAGACCGGGCCACGCCGATGGTGTCGGCGAAGGCTCGGATCGCCTCCGGCGTCACGCCTCGGCGCCGGAGGCCGGCTATCGTGGGCATCCGCGGATCGTCCCACCCCGTCACCAGTCCTTCGGTCACCAGCCGGAGCAACTTCCGCTTGCTCAGAACGGTGTAGTCCAGCTCCAGCCTGGCGAACTCGGTCTGCTCCGGCGGACGGTCGAACCCCGCCTCACGCACCAGCCAGTCGTACAGCTCCCGGTTGTCCTTGAACTCGAGAGTGCAGAGCGAGTGGGTGATTCCCTCGAAGGCGTCGGACAGCCCGTGGGCGAAGTCGTAGAGCGGATAGATGCACCACGCCGTGCCCCGCCGGTAGTGCGCCGCGTGCCGGATACGGAGCAGCAACGGGTCACGCATGAGCATGTTGGGGTGGGCCATGTCGATCCGGGCGCGGAGCACATGCGCGCCGTCGGCAAACTCTCCGGCCCGCATCCGGCGCAGGAAGTCGAGGTTCTCCTCCACCGGCCGGTCTCGGAACGGACTTGGCGTCCCGGGCACGGTCACGGTGCCCCGCCCCTCACGGATCGCCTCCTCGCTCTGGGAGTCGACGTACGCCTTGCCGCTACGGACCAGCTCCTCGGCGATCCCGTACAGGCGCTCGAAGTAGTCGCTCGCGAAGCGCTCCTCGCCCCAAGCGAAGCCCAGCCAGCGGATGTCGTTCCGGATGGCCTCCACGTAGCGGACGTCCTCCGTGGTGGGGTTGGTGTCGTCGAACCGGAGATTGCATTTCCCCGCGAACTGGCGGGCGATCCCGAAGTTCAGGCAGATGGACTTGGCGTGTCCGATATGGAGGAACCCGTTCGGCTCGGGCGGAAAGCGGGTGTGAATCGGCCGCCCGAAGCGCCCGCTGGCGGCGTCCTCGGAGACCTTCTCACGGAGGAAATCTTTACGGGCCGCGGGGTCGCGATTCTCAGTGTTCGGCGGGGTGGGGTGGTTGAAATGGGTCACCTGTTAACAATAACGCCAGCGCGGCGATGCAGTTAGCGCCGCAGGATCACCTCCAAGTTCCAGATGTCGCTCTGGCGATCACCCAGCGTAAAGGAGAGTCGCCCGCCCCGCGCGTGGAACCCGAAGCGATGCCACTCCCTGGTGGGATCATCGAACCGAACGAGATGGCGGGGCGTGCCTCCTCCCCGGGCAACCGACCAGATCCCGGCCCGCCGCGTCCAGGGCCAGGTAGTAGATCTCGCGGCCGTCTGCAGAAGAAGCGCCCGGGAGCTGTCTCCCGGGCGCTTCGACTGCCCCACGCAAAAGCATCCTCGGACGCGGCTTCCCCGCCCCGAACCCTCAACACCCGTCAGATCGGCCGGAACAGCTCCGTCAGCTCGAGGGTAAACGGCGACTCGGCTCCGGCCGGCTCCCACCGGAGACGCTCCCGTTGCACCTGCGGGAACGCGTCAGCCGAAGTCCACTGCTCCACCTGATACCCCTCAACATCGACGATCCAGTACAGCGGCACACCCGCATCCTGATAGCGGCGGCGCTTGGTGAAGCGATCCTGCTTGACAGAGGAGGGGCTGAGCACCTCCACTACCAGCAGGAGGTGGCGAATGGCCTCCCAATCCAGCGTGCGGGCCTCGTCAAGCCGGGCTACGAAGATGTCCGGCTGTACCAGCACGTCCTCTCGGCCCCAGGTGATGTCACCCGGCACACCGAACGCGAGACCGACAGGGTTCGACTGGAGATACGCCGACAGGGCGAAGGTCAGACGGTGGACCACGAGCTGGTGGAGCATCCGCGGCGCGGGCGTCACCAACAGCTCCCCGTAGACGACTTCGTGGCGGGTGCCGTCGTCGGGAAGTGCGCGGACCATTTCCGCCGTCCAGTAGTTCGCGGTAGCCATACCCATAGGATCGTCTCGGCAGCTACAGAGGCGCAAGTGGGCACGCGCGCAAGCTGCCGAGGCCGCCGTTCGGCTGCGTCACCCGATCATCGCTGTCTGGACCAAACGACGACGGCACCCGCCCGGAATCGGGACTGGGCGGCCCAGGTGGACGCGACCAGCCGCGAGGGAGTTCCTGGGTATCTATTATTGCGGACGCGAGGAGCTCTGGTGGACAGGAAGGGCGAGATACGGTCGTCGCGCTGACGACCTCCTGGCGTCTCCTGATGAACGGGCATGAGCTGTCCCGGCAGACCCGCTACGAGGCGGTGAGAGTCAGCGCTCTCAACCACCTCTACCATCACCGCGCCCAGGTCACTACTTACCTCCGGCTCAACGAGAAGCCGGTCCCCTCGCTGTACGGCCCTTCTGCGGACGAGGCGTACCCGGGAGCGTGACCAAAATGAAGATCGGGAGCCTCAGGCGGGGCTGCGCCGCGGCACCAGAATCGTCGTGATCAGGGTGAGAACGACCTCGTCGCGCTGGTTCCGAGTCGTCACCCGCAGCCGCGCGGTGCCCCGGTCGGGCTTGGACCCCGAAGGGTGAACCTCGAGCACTTCCCACTGGACGCGGAGCACGTCGCCCGGCTGCACCGGTCGTGGCCAGCGCAGTTCGTCCGCCCCAAGTCCGATGAGGCCCCATGCCGGCTGGAGTTCGCCCTCGACGAGGAGCCGCATCGTCAGGGCCATCGTGTGCCATCCCGACGCCACCAGCCGTCCGAAGACGCTCGCCTGCGCCGCGGCCTCGTTCAAGTGAAACGGCTGCGGGTCGAAGGCCCCGGCAAATGCCCTGATCGCCTCTGCGTCCAGCGCGACCGAACCGCCGGCATACCGTTGACCAACCGAGAGGTCTTCGAGGTAACGTGGCTCTGAAGGTTTCGCGACCGGCGACACGAGCTCCTCCCTGGCGGCTACTTGGTTCTTGACCTAACGAATGTGCTTTGCCCGGAATTGCAGAGGGGCCGAAGCTCACCCGCGGCTTCGACCCCTTTGCTTCGCTCAGAGTGACAGCGCTTCCGAGCCCTACTCCTCCTCCCCCACCAGCGCCGCCACCAGCGGCGGCGGCGGCACCGGCTCCTCCACCCGCGGCGGCGGCGTCTCGTAGCCCGCCGGCGGCTGGATGTCGATCTCGGCGTAGCGGTAGATGCCGCTGCCAGCCGGGATCAGGTGGCCGATGATGATGTTCTCCTTGAGGCCCAGAAGGTCGTCCTTGGCCCCGCGGATCGCCGCGTCGGTCAGCACCCGCGTGGTCTCCTGGAACGACGCCGCCGAGATGAACGACTGGGTCGTGAGACTCGCCTTGGTGATGCCCAGCAGCACCGGCTCGGCCTGCGCCG
>JACCRH010000099.1 GCA_013813675.1 Gemmatimonadales bacterium | reverse complement strand
CGGTGGCCGCGCCCACCGTCGGTGCACCGGGGCCCAGGCCCACCTCAATCGCGGTCCTGCCGCTGGTCAACGCGAGCCCCGACACCGCCGACGAGTACTTCAGCGACGGGATGACCGACGCGCTGATTGCCGCGCTCGCCAGGGTACCGGGCCTTCGGGTCGCCGCGCCCTCCTCGGCATTCGCCCTCAAGCGGCGGAGCGAGGATCCCCGCGACGCCGGCCGCCGGCTCGGTGTGGCCACCGTGCTGGAGGGCAGCGTGCGCCAGGCCGGTGACCGGGTCCGGGTGAACGTTCACCTGGTGAGTGTGCGGGAGGGGTTCGACCTCTGGTCGGAAACCTACGAACGGCCCCCCGGCGACGTCTTCGCGATGCAGAACGAGATCGCGCAGTCGGTGGTGGCGGCCCTGCGGATCCCCGGCGCGGGTCCACTGCCGGCGGCCCCGGCGCCGACCTCGAGTCTCGACGCCTACACCGCCTACCTTCGCGCGAGGTATGCCATCGGTCGGCCCGGCGGGTCCGACGCGGCGCGCGCGGCGGGTCTCTTCCAGGAAGCCATCAGCCTCGACTCCGGCTTCGCGCCCGCCTGGGCCGGGCTCGCCGCCGCGCACGCGCAACGGGCCGTCGCGGAAGGCGCTCGCCCGGCGGACGCGATGCCCGCGGCCCGAACGGCGGCCATTCGCGCGCTGGCACTCGACAGCACCCTGGTTGATGCCCACACCACGCTCGGCCTGGTGCGCTTCTTCTACGACTGGGAATGGGCCGGCGCCGACTCGGCGTTTCAGCGCGCGCTGGCCATCGCCCCCAACCGGCCGGAGGCGCATCGCTGGTACTCACGCGTTCTCCTCGCCCTCGGCCGGGGAGACGAAGCCCTGGTGCACGCGCGCCGCGCCCTGGAGCTGACCCCGCTCGACCCGGAGACCATCGCGCAGCTCGGCTGGCAGTACCTCTACGCCAGACGGTACGGCGACGCCCGGGGGAGTCTCGACCGCTCCCTGGCGATGGACTCCTCGCTCGCGAGACCGCGTTACCACCTGGGGCTCCTGGCCGAGATGCTGGGTGACAACGAGCTCGCCGAGTCGCACTACCGTGGGGCCCTGGACCGTGCGCCGGCGGATCTCGAAATGCTCGCCTCACTCGGCCGGGCCCACGCACTTGACGGCCGCCCGGACGACGCCCGCGCCGTGCTCGCCCGGCTCGACTCCCTCTCGGCCGAGCGCTACGTCTCGCCCTACCTGCTCGCCGGGATCGCCGAGGGGCTGGGCGACAAGCAGCGCACCTTTGCCTGGCTGGAGGAGGCGGTGGCGGACCGGGCGGCGCAACTGGTCTACCTCAATCTCGACCCCCGGCTCGACGGCCTCCGCGGGGATCGCCGGTTCCGGCGAATCCAGCGCAGTGTCGGGCTTCCCTAGCCGGACAGTGGCGACTACAATAGGCACGCCATGAGTTCCACCCGACACTTCCTTGCCATCCCCGACCTCAGTCGCCCCGAGCTGCTCACCCTGTTCGACCTCGCCAGCCGCATGAAGCGGCCGGGCTACGCCGACAAGCCGCTCGCCGGCAAGACGCTGGGGATGATCTTCGCCAAGAGCAGCACCCGCACCCGGGTCTCCTTCGAGGTCGGCGCCTTTCAGCTGGGCGGCCACGCGCTGTTCCTCTCGTCCCGCGATATCCAGCTCGGCCGGGGCGAGCCGATCCGCGACACGGCGCGGGTATTGTCGGGCTATCTCGACGGGATCATGATCCGGACCTTCGATCACGCGGACATCGAGGAGCTGGCGCGTTTCGCCTCGATCCCGGTGATCAACGGTCTCACCGACCTGCTCCATCCCTGCCAGGTGCTTGCCGACCTGCTGACCATCCGCGAGAGCCTCGGCGGCTGGGAGGGCAAAGTGGTGGCCTGGGTCGGCGATGGAAACAACATGGCGAACAGTTGGCTCAACGCGGCGGGAATGCTGGGCTTCGAGCTGCGGCTCGCCTGTCCCGCCGGCTACACGCCGAACCAGGAGATTCTGGAGCGCAACCGAAAGCTCACCAAGGTCACCCTCACCGCGGATCCCCGCGAGGCCGTTCGCGGCGCGCACGCCGTCAACACCGACGTGTGGGCCTCGATGGGGCAGGAGCAGGAGCAGGAGGAGCGGGCCCGCGCCTTCCAGGGCTATATCGTAGACCAGGCGCTCATGGACACCGCCGACAAGGGCGCGATTTTTCTGCACTGCCTCCCGGCGCACCGCGGCGAGGAAGTGTCCGAAGCGGTGATCGAAGGCGAGCAGTCGCGGGTCTGGAACCAGGCGGAGAACCGGCTGCATGTCCAGAAAGCGCTGATGGCGACGCTGATGGCAACATGACCGCGTGTGATGGTGTTATGGAGGTCATGGGTGTCATCCTGAGCGCAGCGAAGGAGCCATGACCCCAGGCATGTCCCCTTCGCTCCGCGCAGGGTGACACTTGACACCGGACACGCTCAGGAAAGCAAATGACGACTACTCCAGCCCTCCGCCGCACCGCCCTCTACGACACCCACAAGGCCCTGGGCGCCAAGCTGGTGCCGTTCGCCGGATGGGAGATGCCGGTGCAGTACGCCGGCGGCATCCTCGCCGAGCACCATGCGGTGCGCGCCTCGGCGGGGGTGTTCGACGTCTCCCACATGGGCGAGTTCGAAGTCACCGGGCCTGACCGGAACGCCTTGGTCAATCGGGTCACCTGCAACGACGTCTCCGCGCTCCAGCCGGGTGGCGTGCAGTATTCCGCGATCCTGACGCCCGAGGGGACCTTCGTGGACGACTGCACGGTGTACCGGTTCGACGACAAGCTGATGATCGTGGTGAACGCGTCCAACGTCGCCCGGGCGTGGGACCACATCGTCAAGCAGAAGGGCGGCGCCAACGTCAGGCTCAAGGACATCTCGGACGAGGTGGGCCTGCTGGCGCTGCAGGGCCCCTCGTCGCAGGCCCTGCTCCAGCCGCTCACCGACACCCGGCTCGACGACATCGGCTACTACCATTTCGACGTCGGCAAAGTCGCGGGCGCGCAGTGCTTCATCTCCCGCACCGGATACACCGGGGAGGACGGCTTCGAGCTGTACTGCCGCGAGCGCGACACCGTCGCCCTCTGGACTGCACTCACCGGCGCGGGGGCCAAGCCGACCGGCCTGGGCGCCCGCGACTCGCTCCGGCTGGAGATGGGCTACGCCCTCTACGGCAACGACATCGACGACACCATCACACCGCTGGAGGCCGGGCTCGGCTGGATCGTCAAGCTCGACAAGGGCTCGCCGTTCATGGGCGATAAGGCGCTCCGGCAGCAGAAGCAGCGCGGCGTCACCCGCAAGCTGGTCGGCTTCCGGCTCGACGGCCGCGGCTTCCCCCGCCACGGCTACCCGGTGTACCACGACGGGCGCGACGTGGACCTGGTCCGGAGCGGCACCATGAGCCCGTCGCTGGGCCAGGCGATCGGCACCACCTACCTCCCGGCGGACGGCGCGAAAGTCGGCACCAGATTCGAGGTCGAATGCCGCGGCGATCGAATTCCGGCGGAGGTGGTCAAGCGGCCGTTCTACACCAAGGGCAGCGCCAGGAAGTAGCCGGGTCCGTGGCCAGTCCCGTGTCCGTGTCCCTGTCGGTGTCCGTGTCCGTGTCATCCTGAGCGAAGCGAAGGAGACATACTCACGCTATGGCTCCTTCGCTTCGCTCAGGATGACATTTTCTCCACCCGACGACACCTCCTCACGCCGGCCCTCCATGACTCTCCGCATCGCCATCCTCACCATTTCGGATGCCGGCAGCCGGGGCGAGCGGGCCGACACCTCGGGCGACGCGATCGCGAGCTGGGCCGAGGGCAGGGGGTATATCCTGGCGGCGCGGATGCTGGTGCCCGACGAGACCGGCCGCATCGCCGCGGCGCTGGCCGGCTGGGCCGACGGGGGAACGGCCGACCTGGTGCTTACGACCGGCGGCACCGGTCTCGCGCCGCGGGACGTCACCCCCGAAGCCACCCGTGCCGTGCTCCAGCGCGAGGCGCCCGGTATCGCCGAGGCCCTCCGGGTGAGCGTCTATCCCCGATTCCCCCGGGCCGCGCTGTCCCGCGGGCTCGCCGGCGTCCGCGGATCCACCCTCATCGTGAACCTTCCCGGCAGTCCCGGAGGCGTTCGGGACGGCCTGGCTGTGCTTGCAGGGATCGTGGAGCATGCGGTGGAGTTGGTGCGGGGAGAACGGACAGGCCACTAAAGCCTGAACGGTGTAAGGGAGAAGCGTGAACGGTGAACGGTGAACGGTAAAAGAGCGGCTGATCCCGGTCACCGTTCACCGCAGTTTCGCCGCTAGGGCTTCGCTGCCGCCACCGGCTTTGGGGCCCAAAACTGCGGGTCCCGGGCCACCCATTCGGGCGAGGGGTAGCTCATCTTCGGGCTGAAGGCGAAGAGCTTCGTCTCGCTGGTCGCCATGGCGTTGCGGGCAAAGTCACGGAGCTGTTGCCGCCCCGATTCGCCCAGCGCGTCCTGGTAGGGCTTGCCGTGGCTCTCCTGGGCCAGGTCCGCCTCCTGGAGCGACTTCATCGTGATGAAGAGCAGGTAGGTGCTTCCGGCCATACCGGACGTGACCTGATACATGGCCCAGTGTTCGTCCATGTTCACCTTCTCGTGCCCGGCGTTGACCAGCTTCCGGACATCCGCGTACGCACTGTCGTAGCCCGGCTTCAGGGTGATGATCGTCAGCGCGAAGTAACGCATCTGGGCGATGTCGATGTTGGGCCGGTAGCTCAGGTCCGGGCGATACGACGCCAGGAGCCCTCGGGTCCCCGACAGTAGCTCTCCATCGACCTGGGAGAGACGCTCGAGCTCCTTCGACAACGCGGGCGTCTTCTCGACGTTCCGGTTATCGGTTTCCAGGGCCGCGTAGGATTCGTGTCCTGTCAGGTACCATGCCTCCCCGGGTCCGCTCATCGAGGTCACGGCCAGGTAGTGGGTCGGCCACTTCGCCTTGCGGAAGGCCGCCGGCCAGCCGATCTCGACCTTCTCATGAGCGGCGCCCTTCCCGGGCTTCACCGACTCCACGAAGATCTGGAGCACTTTGGGCGGAGACTGACTGGAGGCGGCCTCCTGCCCCGCGGCGACGGCCGGGGCTGAGGCAAGAC
>JACCRH010000090.1 GCA_013813675.1 Gemmatimonadales bacterium | reverse complement strand
CCGACGTGGGAGAACGCCTGCGGGTAGTTGCCCAGGAGCTCCTTGCGGTCGGGATCGGCCTCCTCTGCCAGGAGACCGAGGTCGTTCGCGTACGACGTCGCTCTCGCGAACCACTCCTCAGCCCGAGAGACTTCGCCGCCAAGGGCGAGACACTCGACCAGCCAGTAGGTGCAGATCAGGAAGCCCATCGGGTCGTCGGGCCAGCGGCGGACAAGGCCGATGTCGCCGAGCTCCCGCTCTACCGCCTTGATCGTCGCCCACATCCGCTCGTCGCGGGCGGGCAGGAAGCGCACGAGCGGCAGGAGGAGCACCGAGGCGTCGAGGTCGTCGGAGCCGAACGCGCCTGTGAAGGCACCGGCCCGCTCGCTCCAGGCCTTCGTCAGCACGGCGACTCGCACGCGCTCGCGGGCCTCTTCCCATCGTTCGAGCTCCACTCCGTCGCCGAGCAGCGGGGCCAGCCGGACGGCGCGGTCGAGGGCGACCCAGCACATGACCTTCGAGGAGACGTACTGGCGCCGCTGATCACGCGCCTCCCACATCCCGGCGTCCGGCTCGCGCCAAGTCGTAGCGGCGCGGTCTGCCAGCGCGACGAGGAGCTCGCGGGTGGGGTGGTCGAGCTCACCGAGCTGGTCGCGCAGCTGCTCGACTGCATCCATGACCTCCCCGAGCACGTCGAGCTGCTCCTGATCCCAGGCGGCGTTCCCGACCCGCACCGGCCGGCTGGCACGGAAACCGGGCAGATGGGCCAGCTTGTGCTCCGCGAGGTTCCGCTCACCCTCCACGCCGTACATGATCTGGACGCGCTCATTCTCCCCCAGGTGACCGCCGGCGTCCGCGATCCACCGGAAGAGCCGGTTTGCCTCGTCGGGGCACGCCGCGATCCACAGGGAGCGGATCGTCAGGCTCAGATCGCGCAGCCACGCGAAGCGGTAGTCGAAGTTGAGATCCGCGCCCACCTGCTCCGGCAGGGAGGTCGTCGCTGCCGCAACCACCGCGCCGGTGGGCTGGAAGGTCAGACCTTGCAGCACGAGAGAGCTCCGCCGGACGGCGTCCCGGTGGCGGCCTCGGTAGCCGTCGTGAAGCCGCGCCCACGACTCCCAGCCGGCGATGGTGTCCTCGAGCGTGGCCTCGACTTCGCACGCCGCCGTGCCCGACCCCTCGGACGAGGGCCTAAAGGCAAGCCTGAAGTCAACCTTCTCACCGGCCCGCACAGTGAACCGACCGGTTGCACGGCCCGGCCCTGGCGACAGGGTGATCCCACCAGTGAGGGACAGGGTCGCCGGTCCACCACGTGCCGTTGTGCCGTCCGCGGTGCCGACGATGTTGGGGACGGTCAACCCGTACTCCATACGTGGGGCGAACTCCGTGACCATCTCGACAACGCCGCGGGACCCCTCCACGTGTCGCAGCAATACGTGCGGGCTGCGGAGGCCGAGTTCGTGGCCTCGCGCCCCCAACGCCAGACCGAGGGCGTCGGTGACCGTGACTTCGCCGTTCTTTGTCGCAAACACGGTTCGCAGCACCAGCGAATCGGGAACATACTGGCGCTCGGATTCGAACGCGGCCGACGGGCACAGCGACCAGTGCCCTGCGTCGGGCCCAAGTAGCCGTCCGAACACCGAGGGCGAGTCGAAGCGCGGTACGCACCACCAATCCACGGAGCCCGACCGATCGATCAGCGCGGCCGAATGGCAGTCGGAGATGAATCCGTAGTCCCCAATCGCGTTCTCTCGCCGGCGCCCTGGATCACCCATTTCCACAGCTTGATCTCACGTCGACGTCGATCTCGACGGCGAGCGGCGTTGGTCGCAGACTTCGCACAGGCAGGAGTCCTCCTCTATGGAAATAGCCCGCAGTAGCGCGTGGCGGTCGCCTCCGCGACGCTGCCCGCCGCACCGCTCTTCTCGACGACGTTGTGGTGGTGGTCGTGCGACTCCACGATTCGCTCGGCGTCACCCCGAGGATCTCGTGACCGGGTGAGATCCAGAACTAGGTCGGGTCCGTCCTTCGCCAGACCCACTGCTCCAGGGGCAGGCCGATTCAGGGATCAGTCGCTGGTGTCCAAGCCCTGGAGGAACGCCACCACCTGCGCGCGCTGAGCCGGATCGGTCAAATAGAAGGGGTGAGGTGCCGCCGCCCCGCGCGCGGGGTCGAGCAAAGCGTCGAGGGTGGGAACCGAGTTGTCATGCAGGAACACGGGCTTCCGCGCCAGATCCAGAAGGAGGGGCAGTGCGGTGCCCCGGATGTCGCCGCGAACGCTCGCGTTGACGACCGCCATCTTGTCGTCGAACGGCGAGGAGGGTGTGTTGACCACCGGATTCAGCGGCGACAGCCGCTGGGCGAGCGTGTCGGGGGCGTCGCCGGGGAAGATCGTCGCCATCGGGACGAGGAACGTCGGCACCGTCCTGCCCTGGTCCACGTTGTGGCACTCGGTGCAACCCACGGTGCGGAAGAGTTGGCGACCTTCATCGCTCCCTCCCATTCCGCTCGGCGCCGGCAAGCCGGCCAGGTAGGCGTTCATCGCGAACAACTTGGTGTCGTCCACCCGGATGCCCAGGGGCGCGTCCTGCCCAGGCGCCGCCGGCGCGGCGGTGACGAACGGATACCCGGTCACGCCGGTCTCGGCGAGGACCTGGACGTAGTCGTCCGCGATCTCGGTGCCGGCCGCTCCCCCCAACAGGTTCAGGAACGCCCGTCCACCCGGCGTGGTCAGGGTCGTGGGATCGAACAGGCCGGTATACACCAGGTTGCTGAACTGGTCCAGCTTCTCGAACGTCCCCTCGCTGCCGAAGGTCGCGGCCAGATCCTGCCGAAACAATGGGGCGTTGTGCATCGGATCGCCGTTCCCGTCGAACGTGTCGTCGAACATCCCGACCGGATAGAACTGCGGGTTCGAGAGGTACGCATCCACCTCGGCTTCGGACGAGCTCTCGGTCAATCCGGTCGGCGCGAGACCGAGGGTGCTGCCGCCGTTGGCGGACAGGGAGAGCTGCAGCAGCGGGTAGAGCGCCCTGGAGTTGGCTGCCGAGGCCATCAGCCGGCCGAAGTTCAGATTGTGGGTGGCGAGGCCGTCCCCCCGGGGGCCGATCGAGCCGGCGTTCGGCACGTTCAGCATCGCCCCGTCGTCGGCGCGCGTGTGACACAGAGCGCAGCTGGTGCCGACCTTGTCCCCCGCCGCCATGTCGAGTACCCCATCGCCGTTGCTGTCCTTGATCGGCAGGCCGATGACGGCGTTGGCATTGAAGAAGGCGGCCGTCATCCCGGGATCGTTGAGCAGCGCCGAGGTGCCGCCGCTGGGGTCGGCCTGCAGCTCTGTGGTGAGGGTTTGACGAAGGTCGGCGGGGAGCGCGTCGACATCGACGTTCACGCCGAGCGCGAGCAACTGGAGCGGGGTCACGCCGGCCGCGGTCAACCCGGCCCCGAGGCGGAGCGCGTCGGTGAAGAAACGCTCGTTGTTGAAGGTCTCGAATCGGAAGACCTCCCGGCCGAGGCCCGGATCGCCATCTTGCCTGGGCACGGGAACGCCGGGGTTGGCGGGCCCATCGGTGCCTTCGCTCGGATCGGTGCCTCCGTCGTCGCCGCAGCCGACGGCGAGCGCGACGCACATGGGAATCAGGAGGAGACGTAGCCGGACACGGGAAGGGACTTGGTGGGGACGCATGAGAGCTCCGCTCGTTTCCGATTGCCTGGCCTACGCACCTGCCGATGATCCCAACACAGGATGCTCCCCGCGCCAGGATAGAACAATGGGCGATTTGCCGCCGGCGTTGGCGGAATTGCAGGTTCCCGTCGGCTGGCCTTCACCGTCCGGGGTGCCTGGTCGGGCCATAGGGTAGCCGAGCGGTTCGAGTGCTCCCGACCGCTCCTTCTCTCTTACTTGTGAGGAGCGCGCGGCGTTGTGGGGCGCTCCGACATCTCTCTTCTGCGCGCCAGCCAACGATCGAATGACCACGTGCCTCCACCGGCCATGACGAGGGCGAGCAGGCCCGCAATGTACAGGAGGTTGACTTCGTAGCCCGGGGGCCCGAACACGGGGCCGGCTTTCGTCAGGCCGATCGTGTTGACGGAACTGAAGCCGTATTGCAGGTGGACCGTGAACATCGCCACGAGCATGGACATGACGAGTGGGACGCTCACGACCGCGACGAAAGCCCCCGCGAAGATCGCCAGGCCACCGAACAGCTCAAGGAGGATGACCATCCACGCCGTGAGCTCCGGAAGAGGGACACCGATCTGTTGAAGCAGCTGTCCGAACCCCTCAGGTCCCTTGCTCCACTTGGCCCACCCGTGGGCCATGAAGCCGTACCCGATGATCAGGCGAAGAGGTACTGGTGCCCATTCACTCAGCCTACCTTCGTTGCGCCGCTTCAACATTCGATCCCCTGACGGCGCCCGTATGCCGGCCTCGGTCACTTGCCCAGCACCTACTGCTTCGACTCGCTCATTTCCTTCATGAGAGCGCGGTCGGGATCGGCGGTCCCGCCTGCCTGCGCCTGGAAGCGGAGCTTCTCGGTGTACGGCGCCGGCTGCTTGGCCTTCATCGCCATGGCCTGCTCGCCGTACATCTTCCGGGCCTCCTTGACCGAGAGCTTTCCGGTCACGATGTCATTGGCCAGGTTGAGCGCGAG
>JACCRH010000064.1 GCA_013813675.1 Gemmatimonadales bacterium | reverse complement strand
GGGGCGGAGCGACCTTCTCGACCGCAGCGACATGGAGCGCTTCGGGCACTGCAGGTTTACCGCAAACGAGATCCTCGCCGGGTTCCGCGCCCTCCCGCAGTAGCCGGTAGACCCACATGCGCCTCGGCGTCATCTCCGATACCCACGGTCTGCTCCGTCCCGAAGTGTTCGAGGCGTTCGGGCAAGTGGACCACATCCTCCACGGCGGCGACGTGGGACCACCGAGCATCCTCACCGAACTCGGCGCCATAGCGCCGGTGACGGCGGTATACGGCAACACCGACGGCTGGGACCTGCGGGCCCAGCTTCCCCAGGTCGCGGCGCTGCAGCTCGATGGATTCGAGATCGTGGTTACCCACGGAGATCAGTTCGGTGTGCCCACCCCGGAGTCGGTGCAGGCGGCCTTCCCGTCGGCGGAGATCATCGTCTTCGGACACACGCACCGCCCCATCCTGACCCTGGTGGACACCGTGGTGACGGTGATGAACCCGGGCGGCGCCGGTCCCCGACGGTTCAGCCTGCCGCCATCAGTCGGCATCCTCGAGCTGGAGCCGGGCATTCCTCCGCGCGGGCGCCTGGTACCGCTCGCGCCGTTCAACCCAGCATGAGCGCGATCCCCCTGCTCCTCGCCCTGGCTTTTCAGGGGACGCCATGCGACGAGGCCCCGGTTCGGGTGGTGGAGAGCGCGCCGGGCGGCGCGGGAATGGATACGACTGCCCTGGGAGAGCCATCGGTCAGCATCGCCACCGGGCAGGGTGCCGTCTCGATCTGGCTGCTCCGCACCCCGGACTCGGCCTTCGTCGTCGCCCGCATTCCCGACACCACGTACTATTGGGGCGACGACCTGGTGATCAGTCTCGACGTCTCGGGTAACCGCGGCGCGGCTCCCGGTCACGACGATTTCCAGTGGTACTTTCGGCGCGCGCTCGACAGCAGCGTGATCTACCGGGGACGCGGTGGCCGCTGGGAGGCGCCACGAGGAGATCCCGATTGGCGGCTCGGGGCCTCGCGGGAGGGAGGCGGATGGACGGTGGACGCACGGAGCGGCCCGGCCGGGTGGTCGCTGGTACTGCGACTGGATGCCGCATGGCTCCAGGGAGAGGCCGGCCGGCCTCCCGCCATCGCCTTTCGGGTCTACGATGACAGTCCCGGTGGATGGTTTGCCTGGCCCCTGCGCTCGCGCCGAAGACAGCCCGCGAGCGTCGAGCGGGTGCCTGATCTGTGGGGCACCATCCGGGGATAGGTGACAAGAGCCTGACGATATCTCAACCACACGCTCGTCGGACTTAGAGCCCCAGCCGGACACCGGCACTCAGCGTCCAGTTGTGAGTCGTCTTCGCGTTCAGGTCAACCGCGGTCGCCTCTCTGGTGTCGAACTTTCCGATGTAATCCTTCGCCATCAACTGAAGGCCGAGGCGCGGCCCCAAGGGCACGTCGACTCCAGCGCCCACGTTGTACGCGAAATTGGTGGACCTGGTCGCGACTGGTGGTACTTCCACCTCCTGCCGCATCGCGCCAGCCCCGGCCTGCACGAAGGGGCGGATCCCCCCGGTTCCCCCGCCACCCAACGGAAGACTCAGCCGAAGCGCCGCATCGTACATCAGGGCGGAGCTCTTGCCGAAGGAGAGACCGCCCACCACCGGCAGGCCGACCTCGAGATCCGAGCTGGCGTACGCCACGTTCCCCACCAGCGCTAGCCCTCGGAGGAGGCCGACCGCCGCCTCCGCGCCATAGACCGGGCCCGCCGCGCCGCGCACGCTGCTGCCGAGCGGCCCGTTGACCAGGTTTCCGAACTTCATGTAACCCGCGTAGGGAGTGATGCCGAAACTGCCCGTGCGCTCGCTCTGAGCCTGCAGCGGCACGGCGAGGAGGAAACCGGCAAAGGCGCCGGCGCAGAGTGAACGAAGCATGTGAGCCTCCATGGTCGTCGGAAGGAGCGGCGCGACGTGCGCCACGACTTTGCCAATGGAGGCACGGGAGGTGCCATAACCTGCAGTAATGTAAGCCGTGATATTAGAGAATGTTACCTAGGGAGGGTAAGCTCGGGCGGCTGCCGTGCTGTCCTTTGCAGAGGACGCCGGAAAAAGCTACGCCCACTCCGTCAGTGGGGTGGTATGGCGCAATGCGTCCGGGTGGGCCCGGAACCACGACATCAGAAGAAGGATCTCGTCCACCGATTCCAGCGGAAGGGGCCCTGGGGCCGGCTCGGGCTTCGCCAGCTCCGCCGCGACCACCGCCCGAAACGCATCGCGCTCGACCGGCGTGGCCGGATTGGCGAACCCGGCGCGCACCACGCCCTGCCGGATGAGATAGACCCGGTCATCCCCGTAGGTGCCGGGGTCTCGGTAGACGAAGGTGAGGAGATCCACCGCCGTGCGTGCGCGGCTGGTGGCCGCCAGCAGCCACTCCAGGTGCTCGAACTTTTCCCGCCAGCGCACGGCCAGTTCGAAGCGATCGGACTTCGCCGCCTCCTGCATCGCGCTCACCACCCGGTCGATCGGCTGGATGGTGCGGCCCTCCAGGAACGCGATCGCGGTCTCCAGTCGCATGAGATAGTCGCGTTCGGCCACGAACCCCGCGCAGGGACCGCTGCAGAAGCCGAATTCATGGCGCATGCATGCCGCCTGGCGGGTGGCCTCGAAGAAATCGCCCTGGCCGCTGAAGAGCATGGGCACCGACGCCGCGCAGTCGCGCAGGCCGAGGAGGTCGTTCAGCGTTCGCACCGCCTCGCCGGTCCGGCCCAAGGAGCGAAACGGGCCGTAGCAGCGGGCGTCATCCCGGGTGACCGCGTCGCCGGCGTATACCCTGGGCGCGGGCCCTCGGGAGACTTTGACGAACACCGACCTTCGCGTGAGGTTGCCCCGGTGGTTGAAGTGCGGCCGGTAGCGCTTGATCTGGCGCAGCTCGTCCAGGTAGGCGGAGAACTCGCTCGGCGTGTAGTCCCAGGAGATGTCGTGCGAGGCGTAGAGGATCCGCGCCGCCTTGTCGGCCGGGTACTCGGCGCGGAAATAGCTCAGCAACCTGGTGCGGAGCTGCTTGGCCTTGCCGACGTAGAGGATACGGCCTTCCCCGTCGAGCATGCGGTAGACCGCGGGACGGTTCTCGGCTCGAGCCCGAACTCGCTGGCGAAGCTGTTGAAGGTCCGTAGCCGGGAGCGGGACCGGCCGCCGGCGGGCGAGACGCCGGCTCATGACTGGCAGCGGTGGCAGAATACCGTGATGCGGGCGTCGATCGCGTGGGTTCCGGTCAGCCGGGTTCCGCAGCGGCGGCAAGGCTCCCCCTCGCGGCCGTAGACCAGCAGCTCGAGCTGAAATTTGCCCTGCTCGCCGGTGCCGGTGCGATAGTCGCGCACCGTGGTCCCGGCGGAGTCGATCGCCGCCCACAGGATCCGCCGGATCTCGGCGTGCAGACGGCGGTGGTCGTCGGGAGTGAGCTTGACGGCGGGCTTCGACGGATCGACGCCCGCCGCGAAGAGCGCCTCGTTGGCGTAGATGTTCCCCACCCCCGCCAGGTGTCGCTGGTCCATCACCACCTTCTTCACGGCCTGCCGCGACCGGCCGAGGCTTTCCCCGAGCCGCTCGGGAGTAAATCCGTTCTCGAGAGGCTCGGGGCCGATCGCGCTGGAATACCGGGTCCACCCGCGCCCGTCGAGGAGCAGCAGGGTGCCCAGCCGCCGGACGTCGCGGTACACCAGCTCGCGGCCGTCGTCGAGCGGCGCCCGGAGCACGGCGTACCGGCGCTCGTCCGGGGTCAGCGGCCGTCGGTGCACGATCAGGGAGCCGGTCATGCCTGGCTGCACTACCAGCCGCTGCCCGCCGAGATCGAGCACGGCGTGCTTGGCGCGGCGGAACACGTCGCGAACCGTCGAGCCCTTGAGCCCCCGCAACAGACGGCGGCGGGTCACGCCACGCAAGACGTCGTCGTGACTCAGGAAGGCCCGGTCGATCCGGCGGCCGAGCAGGGCGGGACGAATGTCGCGGACGATGGTTTCGACTTCGGGGAGCTCGGGCATTGCGCCCGGAATGTAAACCGCCTGTGCCGGGGCTAGCGCGACACCTCTGCCACGCGGGCGGCTTCGCGCCAGCCGATGTCGCGGCGGTAGATCTTGCCTTCGTACTCGATCGCGTCGGCGGTTTCCCGGCTCCGCCGCTGCGCCTCCGCGAAGCCGGACGCAACCGCCGTGACGTTGAGCACCCGTCCCCCGCTCACCCGCAGCACACCGTCGGACCCTCGAGCGGTACCAGCGTGGAAGATGGTCACTCCGTCCGGCAGATGCGGCGGGATCACGATGGGGGCGCCCTGTTCCGGGGCATCGGGATATCCCCGAGACGCGAGCACCGTGGTGACCGAGGCCGCGCCCGGCAGGATCTCGAGCGGCAGGGGCGACTCCCCGCGGGCCACGGCCCAGAGCGAACGGGTGAAACCATCCGAGACCAGGGGCAACACCACCTGTGCCTCGGGGTCGCCCAGGCGGCAGTTGAACTCCACGACCCACGGGGTCCCATCCTCGTCCACCATGAGACCGGCATAGAGCACGCCGGTGAACGGTGTGCCGCGCCGCCGCATCTCGCCCAGCGCCGGGAGGAGCACCTCCCCGCGTGCCCGCTCGAGCAGCTCGGGCGACGCGACCGACACCGGGCTGTAGGCGCCCATCCCGCCGGTGTTGGGCCCGGCGTCGCCCTCCAGAAGGCGCTTGTGGTCCTGAGAGACGGGAAGCAGCTCCACCTCGCTGCCGTCGGTGATGGCGAGCACCGACACTTCCTCACCTCGAAGGAATGTCTCGATCACCACCGTGCGGCCGGCGTCGCCGAACCTGCCTTCGGCCAGCATCTGCCGCAGCGTGTCGGCAGCCTCACCCCGGGCCTGACACACCACCGCGCCCTTCCCGGCCGCCAGTCCCGAGGCCTTCACCACCAGCGGCTCGGGGTGACGCGCGAGGTACGCCAGCGCGGGCTCCAGTTCGCGGAAGGTTCGGCTCGACGCGGTGGGGATTCCAGCGGCCGCCATGACGTCTTTGGCGAACGCCTTCGACGCCTCGAGCTGCGCGGCCGCGGCGCTCGGTCCGAAGACCACGCGGCCCTCCGCCCTGAGCCGGTCGGCCAGCCCCCGGGCGAGCGGGACTTCGGGGCCGACGACGGTGAGATCGATTCCGTGCATGTCGGCGGCGTCCGCCAGGCGATCGAGATCGTCCGCCGCCATGGGGAGATTCGTCGCCAGCTCCGCGGTGCCGGGGTTCCCCGGCGCGCAGTAGATGTCCGCCTTGGGATTCTCCCGGCGCAGGGCCCAGCAGAGGGCGTGCTCCCGGCCTCCGGCGCCGACGACCAGCAGTCTCACGACTTCTGCGCGCCCCGGAATGCCTCGCGGGCTCGGTCCGCCGCCCGCCGCGCGGCATCGGCGACCTGGGTGGCGATCTCCCTCGCCTCGCCGGCGTAATAGCTGCCGGCGGCGGCGAAGTCGTCCCGTATCGGCCGGTCGGCCGTCTCGCTGCCTCGCCGCACGTACTCGCCGCGCAGGATCCGGTCGTATTCGCCGGAGCCGACCCAACGCTGCAGCTCGGCGGCACGCACGGTGTGCATCGGATGGGTGAGGGCGAGCGTGCTCAAGATCTTGTAGACCACGTCCAGCCCTTCGCCGCTCCCGGCATACTCGTGAGCCTGGTGCATGAAGGCCTCGACATTGAGCTGCCCGGCGAATGCCTCGCCGCGCCCGCCACCGGCCATCTTCATGTCCACTCGCTGCGCCACCACGACATCCTGCCCGCCCAGGAGCCCTGCCCGGTCGGCGGAAAGCTCGGCCTTGCGGGACCACTCCAGAAACGCGAGCCGCACCGGGAGCACCGCGAGTCCGGCGAGGAGGGGGAGCGCGCCGAGACTGATGAGCGCGAGGATGGCCGCGATGGTGCGGTAGAGCGCATGGCCGCTGAGCACGTGACCCAGCTCGTGTGAGAGGAGCACGCGGAGCTCGTCGTCATCGAGCAGCTCGATCGCCGCCGAGTGCACCACGATGAACGGCTGGTCGATCCCGTAGGCGCCCGCATTGAAGAACGGCGTCTGGGACACGTAGACCTCGGGAACGTCGGCCCAGTCGAACGTGGTGGTGACCTCGGTGTGAAGCTGCCACAGCCGGGGAAACTGGCTCGGCCCGACCCGGATGGCGTTGCCCTGGAAGAGCAGCCGCACGCCCCGCTCGCCGCCGAGGAGGGCGAGCACCTTTCGGATCACTTCGTCGACCCCCGGGACGGCCCGGAGCGCCTGGAGTGCCGCCCGGTCGGCGGGGTGTTCCCAGGAGACCGCGGAGATCTCCGGAAATACGCGGCGGGGGCGGGGGGCGGGCAGGGACGTAGTCATCGGTCGCTCGGAGTTGGGGATGCTGCACTTACGGGGCTACGGGGCGCATGTTTCACTGTGCGACGGGCTGAGCCCGAGTGTCATCCTGAGCGAAGCGAAGGAGCCGACCGCCGGGTCATGGCTCCTTCGCTTCTCTCAGGATGATACTCGGCTCTCAGGATGATACTCGGCTCTCAGGATGATACTCGGCTCTCAGGATGACACTCGGCTCTCAGGATGATACTCGGCTCTCAGGATGACAC
>JACCRH010000042.1 GCA_013813675.1 Gemmatimonadales bacterium | reverse complement strand
CCACAAGGTCGAGGAGGAGCTCGACCGCGCCGAGCTCAGCGCCGAGGCGATGCACCCGGAGGACTGATGGCCCGATGATCCTGCGAAACCTGCAGTACCTGGCCGCGCTGGTCCGGGAGAAGCACTTCGCCCGGGCGGCGGCCGCCTGCGACGTCAGCCAACCGACCCTCTCCGCCGGCATCAAGCAACTGGAGGAGCAGCTCGGTTTCCTCATCGTGCGGCGCGGCCAGCGGTTCAACGGGCTGACGGCCGAAGGGGAGCGGGTCCTGGGTTGGGCCCGGCGGATCCTGGCCGACTGCGAGAGTCTGGAACAGGATGCCGGCGACCTGCGGGCCGGACTCAAGGGCCGGCTTCGGATCGGCGCCATCCCGACCACGCTGCCCATTCTGTCGCTCCTCACCCTCCCCTTCGCCCGAGCGCATCCTCACGTCACGGTCTCGGTGCTCTCGCTCACCTCGGCCGAGATCCAGCGGGGGATCGACGACTTCGATCTCGACGCCGGCCTCACCTACCTCGACAACGAGCCCCTCACCAACGTGCGCGCGGTGCCGCTCTACCAGGAACGGTACTTTCTCTTCACCCCGGCGGGCGGCAGGTTCACCGGCCGGGCGTCGGTGTCCTGGGCCGAGGCGGCGGAGACACCGCTCTGCCTGCTGACACCCGACATGCAGAACCGTCGCATCGTCGACGCGAACTTCGCCGCCGCCGGCGTCACCGTAGACCCGGTGATCGAGACCAACTCCGTCCTGACCCTCTGGTCCCATCTGGCATCCGGCGTCTGCTCGACCGTCCTGCCGCAGACCTTCCTTCGGCTCCTCGGCCGGGTCGAAGGGCTCGCCGCGCTGCCGGTCGAGCGGCCCACGGTCACCCACACGGTGGGCTTGGTGGTGCCCGACCGTGAACCGCTAACCCCTTCGGCCCGCGAGCTTTCCCGCATCGCGGCAGGGGTGGACGTTGCGGCGGCGCTGGAGCGCAGGGCTGAGATCCCGGGCTGACGCCCCGGGTGCCGGTGATCGGTGTCGCCTATCGCTCGATCACCGTCCTCTATTTGCCCCCCGCCCGCAGTGAGGGCGATTATTCTACTGGGACGGCGGCGGCTCTCCATCTTCCGCCGACACATGCGGTTCCACCGGAGTCACTAGCATGGCAATGAAGCTCGAGCGTCTAACGGAGCCCCTGATCCGCGAGCAGGGCGGCTTCCGCCCCGCGAGTTGGGACGAAGCGCTGGATCGCGCCGCCGAGGGCTTTCGCCGGGTCAAGGCGGAGCACGGCGGAGACGCCATCGGCACCTTCAGCTGCTCCAAGGCCAGCAACGAGATGAACTTTCTGGCCCAGAAGCTGGCCCGGGTCGCCTTCGGCACCCACAACGTAGACAGTTGTAACCGAACGTGACACGCTCCTAGCGTCGTCGGTCTGGCGACGGTGTTCGGTGCGGGTGGGGGCACCAGCTCCTACCGGGAGGCGGAAGAGACCGACGTCATCTTCCTCTGGGGGGCGAACGCCCGGGAAAACCACCCGATCTTCTTCCATCACGTCCTGAAGGGTGTCCACCGCGGGGCGAGGCTGTACGTTGTGGACCCCCGCCGCACCTCGTCGGCTCAGTGGGCCGACGAATGGCTGGGCCTCAACGTCGGGAGCGACATCGCGCTCGCCAATGCGATGGCGCGCGAGATCATCCAGGCGGGGCTCGCCAACGAGACGTTCATTCGCCGGGCCACCACCGGCTTCGAGGCCTACGCCCGGGCGGTCGACAGCTACACCCTGGAGTACGCCGAGCGGGAAACCGGCGTCCCGGCCGACGTGATCCGCCGCGTCGCGCACAGCTATGCCCGCGCCGACCGCGCCATGATCTGCTGGACCCTCGGCATCACCGAGCACCACAACGCGGTCGATAACGTGCTGTCGCTGATCAATCTCACACTGCTGACCGGAAACGTCGGCCGCTACGGTTCGGGGGTGAACCCGCTCCGGGGCCAGAACAACGTCCAGGGCGGGGGCGACATGGGGGCGATCCCCAACCGTCTGGTCGGCTTTCAGGATTGGACCAAGGACCCGGCCGTCAGGGAAAAGTTCGAGCGTGCCTGGGGCGTGCCGCTCAAGCCGCAGTACGGGAAGAACCTGACCGACATGTTCGAGGCCATGGAGCACGGGGAGCTGCGGGCCGCCTACGCCATCGGCGAGAACCCCGCGCAGTCCGAGGCCGACCAGGGGCGCACGGAGCGGCTCCTTCGCCGACTCGATCATCTCGTGGTGCAGGACATCTTCCTCACCCGGACCGCCGAGTTCGCCCACGTGGTGCTGCCGGCCTCGTCGAGCTGGTGCGAGTCGGAGGGGACGGTGACCAACAGCGAGCGCCGGGTGCAGCGGGTGCGCAAGGCGCT